>CAZTRR010000069.1:0-2670 GCA_964616785.1 uncultured Dehalococcoidales bacterium | reverse complement strand
GCTGATTAAGAGTCAGCTGCTCTACCTGTTGAGCTAGCGGCCCAAGTGAGTGCATGTTAGCACCCGTAAAGGACGCAAGTCAAACTCTTATGCTCGGCATGCACGCTCGTTTTTGAATTCGCTGATGCCGTGATATCGTGATATAATGAAGTCGACCTCAGACCACATGGTGAGGAGAGTGGAGAAGGGTTTCGAAGTTCTCGACCACACCGCAGACATCGGCATCGCAGCTCACGGAACTGACATCAAGGAGCTCTTTACCAATGCCGCTCTTGGAATGTTCAGCCTGATGACAGACCTGGCTGACATCGAGGAGAACCTTCAACGAGAGCTGAAGCTGTCAGCAGAGGACAACGAGGTCCTACTGATAGAGTGGCTGAACGAGCTAATTTATATCTTCGACGTCGAGCACATCATCTTCAAAAGGTTCGAAATCGATGAGCTAGCTGGCGGTCAAATCAGAGCCACGTGCTACGGAGAACACATAGAACCCGGGCAGCATGAGCTGAAAAGGGAGATTAAGGCGGCCACCTATCACATGCTAAGGATAAGCAAAGGCAGTGGCGGCTATGAGGTCAAGGTAATCTTCGATATCTAGGAAGCAAAAGTATGCCGAAATGGGAAGGGCAACTCAACAAGATAGATGACTACCGGTGGGAAATCCCGCAAAGCTACAGACCGGGGATGCGGGTGCCCGGCCTGGTCTACGCGGATCAAGCTATGCTGGAAACCATCAGGGAAGAACAATCCCTGGAGCAGGTAGCCAATGTTGCTTTCTTACCTGGTATAGTCGGCCGCTCACTGGCTATGCCTGACATTCATTGGGGCTACGGTTTCCCTATAGGTGGGGTTGCCGCCACGCGAGTAAGCGACGGCGTGGTTTCGCCAGGTGGAGTCGGCTACGACATTAACTGCGGTGTGAGGCTGCTACGCACCAACCTGAACGAAGCCCAGGTAAAGCCCAAAATCAAAGAGTTGATCAACCACCTGTTCACCAATGTCCCTTCCGGTCTGGGCTCCGAGGGGAAAATAAGAGTAAACGAAAAGGAGATGAACGAGGTACTAACCAATGGCGCCCACTGGGCGATAAAACGTGGTTTTGGCTTAGCCGAAGACCTGGAGGTTACGGAGGAGACCGGCCGAATGAAAGGAGCCGACCCAGAAAAAGTCAGCCCCAGAGCCAAGAAGAGAGGCGCTCCGCAATCAGGAACCCTCGGTTCCGGGAACCATTTCCTGGAGGTGCAGGTGGTAAGGGAGGTCTATGATCAAGCTTCGGCCAAGGCTATGGGCATTGACCAGATCGGGCAGGTGCTGCTCCTGATCCATACCGGCTCCAGAGGCCTCGGGCATCAGGTGTGCGATGATTACTTGAGGATCATGGAAGGGGCCGTGCGGACATACGGAATTAGCCTCCCCGACCGCCAACTGGCTTGTGCTCCAATAGAGTCCAAGGAGGGGAAGGATTATCTGGCAGCCATGGCTTGTGCCGCCAATTACGCCTGGGTTAACCGCCAGTGTATAACCCATTGGGCGCGGGAATCCTTTGCCAAGGTCTTCGGCAAGAGTATTGAGGAGCTGGGTATGCAGCAGATTTACGACGTGGCTCACAACATTGCCAAGATAGAAGAGCACAACATAGATGGCAACAAGGTTACACTATGTATCCACCGCAAGGGAGCTACCAGAGCTTTTCCCGCCGGCCATACGGATGTGCCGCAGCGCTATAGGGAGTTTGGGCAGCCGGTGCTCATTCCCGGTGACATGGGCCGCTGCTCCTATGTCGCCATAGGCACAGACAAGGCAATGGCAGAGACTTTTGGTTCCACCTGCCACGGTGCTGGCAGGGTACAAAGCCGAGGCGCCGCCAGGCGTAGTCTGAGAGGAGTCGATATTGCCAAAGAGCTAGCAGCCAAGGGTATCACTGTGAAAACTGGCAATATGGCTTCACTTGCTGAAGAAGCATCGCAGGCCTACAAAGATGTCAGTCAGGTAGTCGAAGTTACCCATCAAGCGGGAATCTCCCGAAAGGTAGCCAAGGCAAGTCCTCTTGGCGTCATCAAGGGCTAGAGATACGCAATGGCGGAAACCCCAATCAAATTGCCTCCCCCGAGTCACAAGGGAAAGGTATCGATTGAAGAAACCATTTCAAAGCGCCGGTCAATTAGAAGGTTCAGAGCTCAGCCATTATCCCTGTCGCAGCTTTCCCAAATACTATGGTCAGCCCAAGGCATCACCCGTGCCGGTGGACATAGAGCAACTCCCAGTGCCGGAGCTACTTACCCCTTAGAGGTCTTCGTCGTCGTTGGAGAGCAGACGGTAGAAAGCTTGAAAGCCGGCATATATCACTATGAAGTGGATACCCATTCCATAAACCTGCACCGAAAGGGTGACCTAAGAGAAAAGCTGGCTGAAGCTGCCCTGGGCCAGAGTTTTATCGCCACTTGTCCAGTGGATATAGTCGTCTGCGCGCTGTTCCCCAGAACTTCCTACAGATACGGCAGGCGTGGTGAGAGATACGTCCACATCGAGGTCGGGCATGTCGGCCAAAATGTCTCCCTGCAGGCTATCGCTCTAGGCCTAGCCACAGTAATGGCCGGCGCTTTCGAGGATGAAGAGGTGAGGAAAGTCCTCAAAGTCGATGAGCAATTCAAGCCTTTGTACATAATTCCA
>CAZTRR010000068.1:0-3762 GCA_964616785.1 uncultured Dehalococcoidales bacterium | reverse complement strand
TCGTATCCGCTTCAGGAGCTACGTCAGATGGCACCTCCCCAACAGCAATCTCGCAGCCAACACCAAAGATTGGAAGGGAAAGCAGAAGAATGCTCAATCCAATGATGGCAAAACTAGCTCTCTTCATATGCATGCTCTGTCCGCCTCTATCTGGTAGATGAAGTACGCAATACTGGAGATATTGTAGCAGTTTGCCGGGGAAATAAGAAGGCTGAACTTACTGGGCTTGACCAACCGCTTGCTTCACAAGCTGGATTGTCTCGTCCAAATGGTCGAGCGCTAGAGAGAATCCCAATTGCTTGAGCTCGGCATGGCCTAACCCTCTAAACAGACGCTGCCCGGCCACCATGGCCATCTCATCATAAAGAGCTGGCCAAGTATTGCCTCGCCGCTCGACGCAAAACAGGACGAAATCCCGAACTTCAGGGTCCATGGAACTCATAGTACACATAGAACCGGCACTGGGGGTCAGCGGAAGTCTACTACCCTGAGGGGCACAAGACAAATCCCCTCACAGCCATTAGGCTTGCCCCATTCCCGTTGTTCTCGCCTTAACCGCTACATCGACCAAGGTAGTTACCCTTCCTTTCCCCTTTGCGAAGGCAAAAACCTCTGGATTTTGGTGTTGGGCAGAAACCCATGGATGACAGAAGGCAGGGAATGTCTTCCATCAAGATGCAGGGCCAAGTAGACCTATAAGCCGAGTTCTGTGCCCTGACAGAGTCAGGGTGGTGACCATCCATCTAGCCCCGATGTTGCCATCGGGGTCAAGCGACCAACCCGGGGTCAGGGCCAGGCGTCCCTCTGCCCCCTATTCGGTCTTGCTCCGGGTGGGGTTTACCCAGCCGACCAGTTACCTGGCCGCTGGTGAGCTCTTACCTCACCATTTCACCCTTACTCTCAATGCAGAGAGCGGTATGTTTCTGTGGCACTTTCCGTAGGGTCACCCCTCCTGGGCGTTACCCAGCACCCTGCCTGGTGGAGCTCGGACTTTCCTCCCCGGTTCTTGCTACCGAACCAGAGCGGTCACCCGGTCTACTTGGCCCATTATCACTCTACACCGAAGACAGACAAGCGTCAAATCTGAGTTTTCTGCCCGAGGGATTTCTTCAGCGCTGCCTTAGCCAGGGCATGAGCTCCGGCATTTTCCCGATGCGTAATGTGAGCCACAGAGAGATGTGCAAATCCCTTGAGCAGATCAACAGCCTCATTATATAGGGGAAAGAGGGAACTGCTCTTCACTCTGTAGGTGCCAGCCAGTTGCTTAACTATTAGTTCTGAATCGAGATAAAGGATAGCTTCATCTGCCTCAAGCCTGGCAGCCGCCCTCAAAGCGGCAATAGCCGCCTGATACTCAGCTCGATTATTGGTGCTGTGACCAATGTACTGGGAGATCCTGACCAATTCTCTCTGCTGTTCGTCCTTGACAACAACTCCGAGAGCTGCCGGTCCTGGATTGCCCCAGCAGGCCCCATCAGCGTAGATTCTCAGGCGCATCCTCTATTCCTCGCAACACTCTACCCCAGATAGAGTATCCTGCCGCAGCTACTGCACCGTACCAGACTTCCGGCTCTGGCTCGCTGCAACTCACTTACCGGCAGGGTAAGCCGGCATCCCTGACATCTCCCTTGCTCCACCTTGACCACCGCCTGTCCCTTCTTCGACCTCATCCCTTCATAAACCTCAAGTGCTTCCGCGCTGATTCCCGCAGTCGCTGCCTGCCGTTTCTCAGCGAGTTCCACCAACTGACCTTCCACCTCAGCTTGGTTCTGAGCCAGAATCTTTTGCTCACGCCGCCAGTCAGCTTCCAGCTTCTTGAGTCGCTCCGCGGCCAGCTTTACTATATCTTGCGTCGCTTCTACCTCGGTCATCAACTCCAGCAAATCGTCTTCCTTCCGACCCAAGTTCATCTTGAAAATCCCCACCTCTTGGTCAAAACTAAGCAACTCTTTGGGGTTCTTCACTTTGCCACCGTAGAGTTTCTCGTTTACCTTCGCGATGGCACTCCGTAGGTCATCAATCTCCCACTCCACATCCCGTTGCTGTTTCTCTATCTCTGCTAGATGCTTCTCGTCATCAAGAAGTGAAGCCCTGGTTTTATCCAGGGCTTCCTTCTCACCAAGTTGGCGACTGACCTCATCCAGAATCTCTCGTTTCTTCTGAATTTCCAGGTCGACTTGGTGTAGTTCATAGAGGCTCTTGGCAAGGCTCATGGGCAAGCCCATTCTACGGGAGAAGTACGGGGTCTGTCAAAGGGAAGGAATCTATCAGAAGCTTCAGTCACGCACACGCGCCTCCAGACAGAGCAAAGAACTCAGAGACGCTTCGTCATCGCTCAAGATGACAAAAATTAGCCTGGCGACGCTACTAGTGGGGATAATCGAGAACAATCACTTGAGTGCTGGACGGCAGACTTGACCTGTTAACCGAAAGTTTTGGCTGGGAGACCATTTCCTTTATGCCCAATTCCTTCAAGAACCTGTCCACAGTTTCAAGCTCTCCAACCAGTTTTGATGTCTTGTAGTGCATGGGAACGACGATCCTGGGAGTCAGGCGCCTCACTATCTCAGCAGCTGTCGAACCAGCTATGGTGGACATACCGCCCACAGGCGAAAACAATACGTCGATATCCCGTATAGCCTCGATGAGTCCCGACGCAGGGAAATGACCGAGGTCGCCTAGATGGCACAATGTCATCCCATCCATCTCCAGAAGGTAGACAGTGTTCTTGCCCAGCTTCTCGCCTTGCTCAGTATCGTGGAAAGTAGCGATACCAGTGACAAAGGCGCCTTTCAGTTCATACTCACCAGGACCGTTGATTTCTTTGAACTCGCCGGTGATAGCCTCAGTGTAGCAATGGCCGGGGTGAAAATGGCTCAGGGTCACTATATCAGCTTGCAGCCCGCTCAGGGCATAACCTAAACTCGGGTGGCACGGGTCGGTGATAACAAGAGCTTCCCTACCCTTGATGCGGAAGCAGGAATGCCCTAGCCAAGTGATATCCAAACCAATGACCTCAGTGAAAGGCTACACCAGAGAACTAACGCTCTCAGGCCTTCAGTCGTCGAAGAAGTGACCACCCTGAAGGCAGAGCTAGAGCCGCTGCGGCCATCTTTATCAAATCGCCAATGACAAAAGGATAAAGCCCCGCCTGGAGCACAGTGCCCTCAGGAACAAAATGAGCTAGCCACAGGAGCCCAAAGACGTAGAGAACGACGTTGCCCGCCAACATGGCTAGCAATGCTGTCCCTACGCGGCGATCCCAACCCCTTTCGGCTAACCAGCCAACGATAAAGGCGACCGCCACAAAACCTATCAGATAACCTCCCGTAGGTCCAGCCAAGCGAGCAATGCCTAGAGCACCACCTGCAGCAAACCAACAGGGGATGCCTGTAGCTCCTATAGTCAAGTAGCTGAGCTGGCTCAGGGCTCCGCGGCGGCTACCCAGAAGAGCACCAGCCAAGAGAACGCCAAGAGTCTGCCCCGTGACAGGTACCATGCCGACCCAAAAGCTTACCTGGGCGCATACGGCAGTGAAACAAGCAAAGCCAGCTACTAAGGCCGCATCCCATAACAAACCTGTCCTGGGGATGGCAACATCCATCAAGGTAAGCCGACCAATCGAGGTTTTCATTCTGACCACTCCTTTATCAGTTAGTGACAACCAAACCCAGAGTATAGCAGTGAAAGGGAAAAAGGTCAATGCCAAGTCTCTTCCAATACAAGATGAGCCTGGAGGGAACATCGATTTGTAGCACAAGA
>CAZTRR010000067.1:0-3922 GCA_964616785.1 uncultured Dehalococcoidales bacterium | reverse complement strand
ATGGCATGGACACTAAAAGCATCCCTCAAACGATGAGGGCTAACACCCCTTGTTCTTCCTGTTTCTGGATTGACAATGCCTGTTAGTCCAGCTCTTCTGGCACAGCCTCTGACTATTTGCTTGCTTCGTCACAGCTCTATTCCTCTGGCGTCATCGTGTCGACTCTGTTGTGTTCCGATTCTCGCTCGCTGAAGAGGAACAATTGCGACGAAGTAACGCCCAAGGCTTCTGCTACTGCCGCAATGTTCTTTAGCGCCGGGTTTCGCTCTCCGCGTTCAATGTCGTCTATGGTTATGGCCTCCGAGTTCGATTACTTCGCCGACTCCGTAGACAAGAACACTCTAGTCTTGTTCGTCTCCCAGAGCGGGCTCTCGAATTCCTGTGACCGGAAAAGGAACGCAGAATGCGATTTTCTTATGAACTGACTGGACGTGCTGCCGAACCGGAAGCCACTGAAGAAGGACAATCCGACCATATAGAGGAACTCCCGGCAACAAGGCTACCGGTGTACCGGCGATAACTCCCAGAGAAATCCTACTTTCGCCATTTCATAAGCTCGGAGTAGGCGGCTTTGCACTGATGGTAATGCGGGCCTCAGACACACCCCACGGACAGGCAATTCCGCTTTGAGCCACATTGCCAAAGAGCGAGTATTGCAAGTGAAATGGCGTGTATGTATAATCTGCATCAGCCATAGAATGAAACTCGATAACCGGAAGATCCTCATTGGCGTAATTGCCCTCACCTTACTTCTGTTTCCCGTAGTCGCCTTCAGCACGGGACCATTGCGGATTGCCCTGGGCCTCCTTTTTGTTATCTTCTTCCCCGGCTACACTTTGCTCTCGGCCCTGTTCCCCAGGCAAGACAGCCTCGGCGGCATCGAGCGGCTGGCCCTGAGCTTTGGCTTGAGCATTGCTGTTGTTCCCCTTATCGGGCTCGTCCTCAACTATACTCCGTGGGGGATCAGACTCTATCCTATCCTCATCTCCATTACCCTGTTCATTTTGATTACATCAGCTGTGGGCTGGTATCGGCAGCGAAAACTGCCAGCAGCCGAACGCTTCAGCGTTACCTTTAAGGCCAGCGCCATTAACTGGGTAGGCATCAGCAAGCTGGATAGAGGCTTGTCTGTCTTGCTGGCGGTGGCTATAGTGGCAGCTTTGGTTTCCCTTGGTTACGCGGTAGCTGCGCCAAAGCAGGGAGAAAGATTCAGCGAGTTCTACATCCTCGGTATTGAAGGCAAGGCTGAGGATTACCCGTGGCAGGTACTACTGGGTGAGCCAGTTGAAGTAGTCATTGGCGCAGTTAACCACGAGCACCTGCCCACCAGCTACCAGGTGGCCATAACCATAGACGGCGTTGAGAAGAAGCGAGTGGATATCGGCGTGCTGGCTCATGAGGAGAAGCAAGAGAGAAGGGTTAGTATCATTCCCCGATCACTTGGTGAGAACCGAAAAGTGGACTTTCACCTGTACAAGAACGGCGAACATGAACCTTATTTCGAGGACCCGCTCCACCTGTACGTCGACGTGGTCACATTCCTGGTGCTGAATGCAGAGGGTAAAGCTGGAGAATACGCGGAGGAGGTCGGGCAAGGAGAACCCGTTGAGCTAATCATAGGCGTCGTCAATGACGAGTATCAGCCAACAAGCTACCGGGTGGAGATAAGAACAGACGGCACCTTGTACAAGGCGATAGATACCGATACGCTGGCCTACCGGGAGAAGTGGCGGGAAACAGTCAGTTTCATTCCCTGGCTGCAAGAGGAAGAACAGGAGATACAGTTCTGGCTATATGAGAGCGATGAGGCCAAGTCTTACTTTGAAATCCCGCTGACTATTGATATAGGTGTTCTCCTCTATCCTCGTTGTGTTGTAGCCAAACCACCGCCGGGTGACCGCTTCACGGAATTCTATGTTCTCAACGCCAGTGGCAAAAGTGATCTCTATCCCTGGCAAGCGGACATAGGAGAGCCTGTTCAGGTAATTGTCGGCATCGTCAATCATGAGTATGAGAGAGCAAGCTACCGGGTGAAGATAAAAGCGAGCGGTATCACCGTCAAGGAGATAACCACCGAGACGCTGACTCACGGGGACAAGTGGGAGGGAAGCGTCACCTTTACACCCCGGATGTGGGGCAAGGAGGAGTTGGTCGAATTCTGGTTGTACAAGAACGCTGAGGCCGACCCCTACTACGAAATCCCGCTATATTTCTTTATTGACATCCTCCCTGAATTCTATGTCCTGAGTGCGGAAGGCGAACGCATGGCTTATACCGAGCGCGTGACATTAGGAGAGCCTGTCGAAGTAATTGTCGGCGTCGTCAACCGCCAACATGAGGCGACCACCTACCGGGTGGAGATGAAAGTGGATGGTGTTTGCGTTAGGGAGGAAACCACCGGGGCACTGAATCCCCGGGAAAGGTGGGAGAAAAGGGTCAGCTTCACCCCCAGGATGTGGAGCAAGCAACAGAAGGTGGAATTCTGGCTGTACAAGAACGGTGAGGCTGAACCTTGCCATGAAGAGCCGGTTTACTTCCATATTTATGTCGTTCTTCCATGGTAGCCCGCTGGAGATGCCGGCAGCACACCGCAAGGAATTATATGAATGCACCGCGAAAAGAATCCTAGTGCCTAATAAGGGTTCTCCTGGGGAGATGAACGTATGACGAGAGTATTGATAACGGGGATAACCGGATTTGCCGGCAGCCATTTGGCGGAACATCTAATAGCCAGAGGTGACGTTGAGGTATTCGGCATAATGAGATGGCGGAGCAAGGCAGAAAACATTGATAGCTTCAGACATAGGCTGGAACTTGTGGAAGGTGACATGAGAGACGCTCACTCCTTAGAAGAGGTCATGCGAGCCGTAGCCCCGGATTACATTTTCCACCTTGCGGCGCAATCGTTTGTGCCCACGAGTTGGAAAGCACCGGCAGACACCTTTGAGACAAATGCCGTAGGCACGATACACCTGCTTGAGGCAGCCAGGAAACTCAAGCCGGACGCCGTATTTCACATAGCTGGCTCCTCCGAGGAGTATGGTTTGGTTCACACAAACGAGCTGCCAATCCGGGAAACAAATCCACTGAGACCGTTATCCCCCTACGGGGTTTCCAAGGTTGCCGAGGATTTGCTGGGCTGGCAGTATTTCAAATCCTACGGGTTGAGGGTCACAAGAACTCGCGCCTTCAATCACACCGGACCCAGGCGAGGAGAGGTTTTTGTGACTTCAAACTTCGCCAAGCAAGTCGCTGAAATAGAAAAGGGATTGAAGCCTCCTGTCATTTATGTGGGCAACCTCGAAGCCCGCAGGGATTTCACCGATGTAAGAGATGTTGTAAGAGGATACTGGCTTGCCGCCACCAAGTGTGATTATGGCGAAGTGTATAACATCTGTTCTCAAAAAGCCAGGCAGATAAGAGACGTCCTGGATCTACTACTGTCCGTGAGCAAAGCAAATGTAGAGGTAAAGCCAGACCCTTCCAGAATGAGGCCAGCCGATGTTGATGTCCTGGAAGGCGACTGCTCAAAATTCATAGCAAAAACCGGTTGGAAGGCCGAGATAGCTTTTGAGAAAACGATGGAGGACTTGTTGAATTACTGGAGAGAAAGGGTAGGCGGAGTACCGGCAACCACAACGTAGTGACTAGCCAGGATTTGATCAGAGGGGTGGTATCCGGGGCGCCGTTCGCTGCCATTCCCGAGCGGCTAACCTCCTGGGGCCCAGCATCTGGCTAGGCAATACCAGGACAAGCGGGGAGCGGGAACCTAAAGAGGCCGTCCCCACAAGCTCAAACCCAGCCAAGCAACTAGCCACCAACTCGCATGGCAAAATAGCGGTGATCTACGGCGCCGGCATTCTAGGCGATATCGCCCGCCGGGCAGCTCCTGGAAAGCACCCCCTTGCAAGACCGAGAGGTA
>CAZTRR010000066.1:0-4099 GCA_964616785.1 uncultured Dehalococcoidales bacterium | reverse complement strand
GATGGGAATCAGCACCCTTAGGGGTGGAGCGTTTGCGCCTCTTCCAAATCCACTGAAGTGTAGAGTCGTTAGAGCCTGAGTTTTGTGCCTGTGCGCTGCATGCCGGTTCTTCCGCCCTGCTCAGCCGCTCTGTAGAAGAAGATTCCCCGCCCTAAGATATGCCTGCCATTAAGAATGGGCACTTAGAGCCCCTTTTCCATCCTGAGTCAGTTGCTCTTGTCGGGATCACGGTTGCTAATCCCGAGCACTGGACCAGAACCTTTCTGCATTCGCTCCTCCGCTTTGAATTTGACGGTCCCATGTATCTGGTAAATCGAAGGGGTGGTGAGATCGAGGGGCGCAAAGTCTACCGGAAACTTCAGGAGGTTCCTGGCACGGTAGACTACGTAATCGGCACCGTGCCCGCCCGTGGAGCTCCTGCGCTGGTTGAGGAGTGTGCCGACAAAGGAGTAAAGGCAATTCATTTCTGCACTGCGGGCTTCGGTGAAATTGGCAACAAAGAGGCAACTGAATTAGAAGCTGAGCTGGTTGAGCTTTCTCGGAAAAACGGGATCAGAATCATAGGTCCTAACTGCATGGGCATTTACTGCCCCCAGTCGCGTCTTTCCTTCGATAGTGACTTCCCCAGAGAGAGCGGTTCGGTAGGATTTGTGAGCCAAAGCGGTGGGAATGCGATTACTCTGGTCAGGGAAGCGATGTTGCGGGGCGTTCGGTTCAGCAAGGTTGTAAGCTACGGTAACGCCTGTGACCTGAACGAAAGCGATTTTGTGGAATACCTTGCCGCTGACCCTGATACCAAAGTAATAGCCCTGTATGTGGAGGGAGTTAAAGATGGCAGGAGGTTCCGGCAAGCGCTTGAGAAAGCAGCCAGTAAGAAGGCCGTGGTGTTGTTGAAGGGAGGGGTGACCAAGGGTGGCAAGGGGGCAGCTGCTGGCCATACGGGGGCTCTTGCCGGGGACGAAGCAACCTGGGATTCCCTCTGTAAGCAGTTGGGCATAATCCAGGTCAGTTCCTTGGAACAACTGGTCGATACGCTGGTCACGCTTCTATTCATGCCCGTTCCGAGAGGGAGAAATGTTGCACTGCTTGGTGCCGGCGGTGGGGCCAGCGTGCTGATAGCTGATGAGTTTGAAAGAAGGAAGCTGACCGTTCCGGCTCTTCCCCCGGAGATCAGGAATCTGCTGCTCGATTCTATCCGCGCTGAAGGTAACATCTTGCGCAACCCCGTGGACTACTCACAGGCCATGATGGAAATAGATAAGGTGGTTGAAACCGTTAGCATTATCGCGCAGTCGGAAGTAATAGACCTTCTGATTGGGTTTTTCAGACCAAGTCAGTTTACGCAGGGCGCAACGGGTCTGCTTTCCCAGATAGTGGAACGGATGGCGAAGGCAGGTAGGGCGGCTTCAAAGCCTATGGCCATGGTGTTGATACCGAGTGTCTTGCCGGAAGAAGCGAGGGATGGTTTCCCGGCTATCCAGCAGATGGTCTCGCTTCGATTACCTGTCTATTTCTCTTTCGCCAGTGCTGCGGATGCTATCAGTCTAGTCTTGAGCTACTACGAGGGCCGGAGCGGCAACCGCTCGGCGAAGATGCAAAACCCGCTATGAGGTCCGCTGAGGCCCGATATCAGCGGCACCCAACTCTTCTCCGCGCTGACATGCTTTGCGTCCCTCGCATTCGCGCTACAGTGCTTAGGCCGTGCACGCTGCATCGACCTGCTGGTTGTGGTGGAGGAATCCAGCATCTCGGTAGGGAACGCCAGCAGCCTGTGTTGTCGGTTATCGTGTGTGGTGAAGGTCACCTGCGGGGACAGGTACGTGACCTGGTTCACGCAAAACGGTGAAAGAACCTCACTATGGTGCCTGGTTGCTCTCCAAGGCCTTTATGCCTTCCTCGGCGGCGTGAATCAGGACGGGATCATCTGACAATTCGATTGTCTTTTCAAAGTCGGCGATAGCCAGCTCCTTCTTCCTCTTGGCGTAGTGCACCCAGCCGCGATTGCAGTAGGCTATGGCAAGGCCAGGGTCGAGCTCGATGGCCGCGTTGAAATCGACAATAGCCGATTCGTAGTACTTTTCATTGAAGTATGCCCAACCCCGATTGGAATAGGCTTCCGCCAGGTAGGGGTCGAGATTAATTGCACTGCTCAGGTCTGCGATAGCCAGAGCATACTCCTCCCTGGCAATATGGGCGGCGCCGCGATTGCTATAGGCATTTGCCAGCTTGGGATCGAGTTCAATGGCTTTGTCCAGGTCTGCCATCGCCAGGTCTATCTGCCCGGTGTTGCCGTAGGCAATGGCCCGGTCGCAGTAAGCTGCTGTCATCTCCGGGTCAAGCTCGATGGCTCTGGTGTACTCAGCAATCGCCTCATCCCATTGTCCTTGCTCGGAATAGGCATCGCCTTGGTTGCAGTGCTCTAACGCCTTGTCAGCGCATGCCGAAAGGAGCGGCGTGGCCAGCAACGCTGCACATAGAAATAGCACTGTCTTGAATCTGGCTTTCATCTACATCCCTCATTACAGCGGCCTGAGGAACACTCTTCTCCGTCATCAAGAGTCACTGCTCAAGGTCCTCTGCTTTGGTGAATTCGTATTCGCCTGTATCTTGCCTGTAGTAGGTCCTGCCGCAGATGGCGTTTTCGTACTGGGCCCAGACACTGATGTCCCTCGCTAGGCTATTCTCTTCGAAGATAGCAACGCATCGCTGGCATACAAGCTTGGTCCATTTGTTGACCGGGGCTAAGGACTCGGGCTGGGACAACAACTCGATGTCAACGCGAAATATCTCGCCATCATCTTCAGTATCAGATAGCTTGACGGCCTGGGCAACATCTCCTTGGAATATGTCTTTAACCTGCGTCTCGACGTTACTCGGTGAAGATGGTGTTGGCACGGGAACGACCATAAGTACGGCGATTGCCAGGAAAATCAGGACGGATATCGCTCCAAGGGAAACTATAAGCCCCAGACCTATCCTTTTCTTTTCTGGTTCTGCTGGCTGGTAGTCGTCTTCTGGTTCCTGCATTTTGTGTCCCTGCGCCGTTTGGCTTGGCGGGTTGCTGCTATGTCATTCAGTCCTATCACACATGGTGCGTTCTCCTAATTATACATCCAGCCAAGGCGGAACGGAATACCGGGGACTCGTCCAGCACACTTGTGCCCCTATCTCCTCTTTCATGGTTCGGGGCGGAGACGTTCGGGCTACTTGACATGTCGCATAACTGGCCCGGAGGGGGAGTCAGGATTCAAGCTGGCGGCGTATCACTCAGGTCAAGTTTGGAGACCTGACACTCGCGAGGAAATTGGCTGCAGTCCACGGGATGGTGGTCAGGCAGGCTTGTAGTAGGCCAGGCCCAGAGTTCCTCTACCTGTGGCGTAGCCGATGACAGGGCTGCAATCGGTAATAAAGAGCTCGGCACAGTTGAACTCAGCGGCTATTCTTTCCTTGAGCTTCTCGGCTTCTTCAAGAGTGTCAGCATGCATAATTGCCACGTGAACCGGGTCTGTACCACCTACCTGCTCTCTCATTGTGTGGAGCATTTTTTCGACTCCACCCTGTTTGGTCCTGGCAGCAGTCGCGATGTGCATAGCTCCGTCGGAACTGGTCAGAATCGGCTTGATGGACAGCAGTGAGCCTATCCGAGAGGCAAACTCGGGTACCCTGCCACTTCTATGAACATGACGGATGGTTTCCAGAAGGACGAAGAGTTTCACCCGCTCCTTGACCGCCTTGGCTACGGCGGTGACTTCGTCGAAGGTCTTGTCTTCAGCAGCTCGAGCTGCGGCCAAAACGACAAGGCTCTCAGCAGCGGCAGCCGTCTCGCTATTCAACACTTCAATTCTAGTCTGCGGCAGCTCCTTTTCCGCCAGCTCCTTGGCAATTCGAGCACTCTCGTACTGCATACTAAGCTTCGATGATACGGTAATTGCCAGGATGTCCTGGCCACGTTTGCTCATATCCCGGTAGGCTTCAAGGTATTCCTGGGGGGAGGCCGCTGAAGTTCCCCACGATTTGGGAGATCTGTCAAGAAACTCGTAGGCCTGGGTGGGACTTACGTCCACCCAGTCGCGGTAGACCTTGCCCTCAAACCAGATGT
>CAZTRR010000065.1:0-4515 GCA_964616785.1 uncultured Dehalococcoidales bacterium | reverse complement strand
CAAGCATAACAGATTCTGAATAAGTATCACCCATCTACCTGAACGAGCTCAGCGCTTGTATTCGTTCCATCCCAAACTCGGCCAGCACCCAGAGAGGATTCCGAATACCACTGGCCACATCTTCCAATCACGCTGGACGGCTGGCTCAAGCCACGCCTACGTTTCCAAGAAAAAACGGAGTTGTCTTGCGGCAATTCCTCGGAGCAATTCCAGATTCCATGTTCTGATAGGCACAACTGAGGACTTTCTGCTATACTTTTGACCTACTCACCAGCCACCAGTTGGCTGTCTTTCAGGAGGAAGCCCGTGAATGAAAAGGTGGAGTGCGCTAAATGCACCAAGGTGGTGTGTTGGACGGAACATTCTGACAAAGGAGCATCGAACTGCCCTACCATAACTAAGCGAGACGTTATTGACCGAGCAGTGGCCGAATATGACAAGCCAGAAGTAAGGGAGTTCGCCAGACAAGCTTCTGTCCAGGAATTCGAAGGCTATATGAACCTCCCCGAGGGCAGTACTCCACGTAACCCACGGATAGAGGAGGTAGTGCAGTTCGCCAAGAAGATGGGATACAAGAAGCTAGGCGTGGCCTTTTGCCTCGGCTTAAGGGGTGAGGCTGAGACTCTGACCACAATCCTGGAGAACAGGGGCTTCGAAGTTATTTCTGTTTGCTGCAAAGCGGGAGGCATACCAAAAGAGACAATCGGCATACGGGAGGAGCAGAAGATAAGCGGCCCCGGCACCTGGGAGACGATGTGCAGTCCCATAACTCAGGCCGCAATCTTGAACGACGAAGGTGTGGAGTTCAACGTACTCGTGGGGCTTTGCGTGGGTCACGATTCATTGTTCTTCAAGTACGCGGACGCCCCGACCACTGTCCTGATAGCCAAAGACAGGGTCTTTGGCCACAACCCAGCAGCCGGTTTGTATCTATCCAATTTCTACTATCGCAAGCTGCGCCGCAAGGAATCTCTCGACCCTTGAAGCTGGCTTCACAGTCAGTGTAGCCACATGTGGCAGCGATGGCATGGGACTATGCCGCATTCCGGAGAAGGCATGACTATGCCAGTCTACTCTTGCTGGATGTATGGTCAAGTAAGCAACTCAAACGGCAGTAGCAGCAAATGATTCGGCGGCGCATTGTCAAGAAAGGAGTAGCTTAGAATGATGAAGGATTTAATACTGAAGAACCGGAGCTATCGGCGCTTCTATCAAGAAGTCGCCATAGAGCTTCAGACCCTGAGGGAGCTCGTCGACCTTGCCAGGCTTTCGGCTTCAGCACTCAACTTGCAGCCGTTGAAATACATGCTCTTCTGCGACCCTGAGAAAAACGCCTTGATATTCGAACACCTCGCCTGGGCCGGCTATCTCAAAGACTGGCCGGGGCCAGGTGAAGGGGAAAGGCCGTCGGCGTATATCATCATACTCGGCGACACAGAGATAAGCCAGAACTTTGGCGTTGACCATGGGATAGCGGCTCAGACCATTCTCCTCGGTGCCACAGATAAGGGCCTGGGCGGCTGCATGCTTGCTTCAATAAACAGGCAGGAACTCAGCAAGGCGCTGGGGATTGCACCACGCTATCAAGTACTTCTCGTCCTGGCTCTTGGTAAACCCAAGGAAAAGGTAGTAATTGAGACAGTCGGGCCTACTGGAGATGTCAAGTACTGGCACGATAGTGAAAGTGTGCACCATGTGCCGAAGCGGCAGCTGGACGACATCATCATTTCTTAGATATACGGCAAGCTTGTTCAACGGGAATTCATGCCAAGAGCAGCCTCCCAAGGCACGCAACCTGGGGAGCGAGGAATCCACTTGTGCCATAGCGGTATCTCACCGTTCTTGGTTCCCAGCATCACTCCTACCGACTAATGTAGGACTATTCTCTCATACTCGAAGCTACCTATGGGCTATTTACTTTCTCGGCAGGACATAAGATACTGAAGCATATTCAGTTCACCGACCTCACCGACAACCTCGGCTGAAGGTCACGGAGAAGGTATGGTGACCAAAGCAGTCACAATGGTTAGGTCAGGAACAGGAAAGGAAGCTAGGCTGACGCTGTTGACTCAAGCTCCAACACAGAGTATATTGACACACTATACAGAGGATGGCAAGTCCCAGCGGTTAGAGACCTTGTCATAGAAGAGCGAGGACGACCGTGAAACCTGTCAACACAGACAGTGGAAGAGGTGCCTGGAGAACAGGATGAATAGCCTTTCGGCGTCGAAGCTTCCAAACCGTATCGAAGGGCTAGCCGAGCTAGCCTACAATCTGTGGTGGAGCTGGCACATAGAGTCGCGGGACCTGTTCAAGGTGCTGGACCGCCCTCTGTGGAAACTTACGGGCCACAATCCGGTCAAGCTACTGCAACAGATTGCCCCTCACCGATTAGTAGCTGCTGCCCAGGATCCCGTTTTCTTAGACAAGTACGACTCTGTGATGAATGATTTCAAGACTGACATGTCAGCATCTGATACCTGGTTCACTACGCAGTACCCCCACCTGACGCAGTACACCGTAGCGTATTTCTCACTGGAATTCGCCATCCACAACTCATTGCCTCTATATGCCGGTGGATTAGGTATTCTGGCAGGTGATTATTGTAAAGAGGCAAGTGACCTGGGGCTACCCATGGTGGCCCTAGGCTTCATGTACCCTCAGGGATATTTCCACCAGCGTGTCTCAGTTGATGGCTGGCAGGAGGATGTCTACGAGGAGTTAAGCTTCAATGAGGCGCCTATCAGCCCGGTGCTGACAGCCCAGCGACAGGCGATTAGGGTCGAAGTCCCATTAGATGCAAGGGCGATTCACGTTGCCGTATGGCAGGTGAACGTCGGTCGGGTGAAGCTCTATTTGCTGGATACCAATGTCGAAGAGAACTCACCCGCGGATCGCCAGCTTTCCGGTCGTCTCTACGCAGGCGACCGGGAAATGCGCCTGCAGCAGGAAATCGTTCTAGGTATAGGCGGTGTGCGTGTGCTCCGGGCACTTGGGATTGACCCAACGATCTGGCACGCCAACGAGGGACATGCAGCCTTCATGATGTTGGAGCGTGTTCGAGAGTTGGTAGAGAATGGTCTCGCCTTTACCGAAGCTGCCAGCAGGGTGCGAGCGACCACTGTGTTCACCACCCATACTCCCGTCCCCGCTGGCAACGATGTCTTTTCCCTTGATTTGATGGAAAAGCATTTCCACCGCTACTGGGGCTCTCTGGGCCTAAACCGAGATACGTTCTTGGAGTTGGGCACGCAAGAATCCGATAAGACAGCCTTCAATATGACCGTGTTAGGCCTGAGGATGGCTGACCAGCGCAATGGCGTCAGCCAGCTCCACGGCGGGGTATGCCGCCGAATGTGGCATTCTCTATGGCCTGACGTGGAAGAGAAAGACGTGCCCATTGGCTCGGTGACCAACGGCATTCATGTTCCCACCTGGGGAACACCACAGATGGCCAGGTTAGGGGAAAGATACCTCGCTCCAGACTGGCTGAAAAGCCACGATGACCCGGCATTGTGGGAGCGTATAGTGGACATCCCGGACGAGGAAATATGGGCAGCGCGTCGGTGGTTGAAGTACAAGTTCATTAGTTCAGTGAAGGATCGAGCGCGAAAACGCTGGTGTGAAGACCGTGTATCGCCGATACAGGCATTGGCAATGGGAGCCTTGCTGGACACGGAAGTGCTTACTCTCGGCTTCAGCCGCCGTTTCACCGACTACAAGCGAGCCTCACTCATTCTGCGCGATGCCGACCGCCTGAAGCGGATACTCCGCAACGAATTGCGACCAGTGCAGCTAATATTTGCCGGCAAAGCCCACCCCGACGACGAGCGTGGGAAACAGCTCATCCAGGAAGTATACAATGTGGCAAAAGACCCTGGGTTCGGCGGTCGAATAGCCTTCGTTGAGGACTATGATATGCACATGGCACGTTATCTTGTCCATGGCACTGATGTCTGGCTTAACACTCCTCGACCACTTCAAGAAGCCAGCGGCACCAGTGGGCAAAAAGCGGCACTTAGTGGAGTGCTGAATCTCAGTGTACTTGATGGCTGGTGGTATGAAGGCTATAACGGGGCCAACGGGTGGGCGATTCACCAGGATGTGGGAGCATTTGATTCTCCAGATCAGGACAAGTCAGATGCCGAGGAGCTGTACAGCTTACTGGAGGGGACGGTCGTTCCCCTTTACTACGACCGCGACATGAATGGTGTACCGCATGGCTGGATCCGACTAATCAAAGAATCAATCCGCTCGAACGTGCCTCTATTCAGCGCTCGCCGGATGGCCAAAGAATATACCGAGAAGATGTATCTAACCCCAGCTCAAGCTAGCCGGACGGCACAGAAGGGAGCAGACCAGCCACCTGTAGCTCTCGATACAGGCCATGCCCACAACCACACCTTCGAGCCATCCACCCCACCTCCTGCGTCCATTTCCCCCCGTGGTGCAAAGACAACGGAGGGTGATTGATTTGAATTGGTGCGGAAGACGTCCTGACGGGTATCGATGCAG
>CAZTRR010000064.1:0-4762 GCA_964616785.1 uncultured Dehalococcoidales bacterium | reverse complement strand
GTTAATCCTCTCTCCCGAGCAATCTCAGCGGTCAACTCTGGAGGAAAACCATCAGTATCCCAAA
The DNA here is from genome assembly GCA_964616785.1 of uncultured Dehalococcoidales bacterium. Taxonomy (GTDB): domain Bacteria; phylum Chloroflexota; class Dehalococcoidia; order GIF9; family UBA5629; genus JAUVVE01. The sequence goes on along the minus strand of CAZTRR010000064.1, from coordinate 4,698 downwards.
GCCTGAAAACTTCTTCGCCAGCGAGATAGTTTCTGCCTTGACTCACAGCTTCAGCAATAGCTTTGTCAGCAAGGTTAATCCCGGCATCCAGAGTGGTAATGAACTTCCCCTCTTCCATCTTGACTACTTCTCTGATGAGGTTTTGATTGGTCACCAACTCAGGATATATGTGGCCCATCTTGGCAATAGCGATTTTAGCTATCTCACTGAGGAATGGCTTTTCTATGCCCAGTTTCCTGCCGAAAAAGCAAGCCCGGCGCAGTATCCGACGTAGTACATAGCCTCTCCCGTCATTAGATGGCAGGACGCCATCAGCGATAAGGAAAGCAATACCCCGACCATGCTCAGCTATAATCCTGATAGCCTGGTCGGCGACTTCATTCTCGCCATATTCTTTCGCAGTTAAACCGCATATTCTATCGAGTAGAGGCAGGAAAAGGTCTGCCTGGTAGACTGATGCTGCTCCCTGCATGGCAGCCGCGGTTCGCTCTAGCCCCATTCCGGTGTCGATATTGGGCTTTGGCAACAGGGTGCGTTTTCCATCACGGTCCTGGTTATACTGGGTAAATACCAGATTCCAGATCTCGGAAAACCGATCGCAGTCGCAACCGGGTGCACATTCAGGCCTACCGCAGCCAACTTCCTCACCGAAATCGTAATGTATCTCGCTACATGGCCCGCAAGGACCCGAATCCCCCGCCGGCCCCCAGAAATTATCTTCCTCTCCAAGCCGGACTATTCTCTCCTCAGGAAAGCCTATTTCCCGCCAGCAGCCAAACGCTTCATCATCGTCCAAATAAATAGTCACCCACAGCCGCTGGGGTGGAATCTTTAAGCGCGCGGCGACAAACTCCCACGCCCAGGCAATAGCTTCCTGCTTGAAATAGTCACCCACGCTGAAATTCCCCAGCATCTCAAAGAATGTCAGGTGTTTACCATCGCCCACTGAATCGATATCTGTGGTGCGGAAGCACTTCTGGCACGAGGCCAGGCGGGGACTTGGTGGTACGGTTAATCCCAGGAAGTAGGGCTTGATCTGCACCATTCCAGCACTCGTCAGCAGCAGGGTAGGATCACCGTGAGGCACCAAAGACGAACTGGGGATTACCTTGTGCTGTTTTTCCTCGAAGAAACGCAGAAAAGCCTGTCTGATCTCGTCACTGTTCACTGACCATCACCTCTCTGGATTTTAATGGAGTGGGACTCCAGTGTCAATTCATCCACCATAGGCCTGTCGCTCTGAGTTGTTCCCCCGTCGTTCTGAGGCCTTCCCTTGTCGTTCTAAGCTGAACCTCTGAGTCGAAGCTCTGAGCGAAACGAAGAGGAAACGGAGAGGCAGCGGAGAACCCAGATGACCTTCGCTGTCGCTTGGGTAACAAGTCCACAGTATCGGTTGATGCTCATTTTTACGTGTGCCGCCGTTTGTGATAGAATTCGGGCAAGCAATGGAGCCCAAACGTGCCGCTTTATGAATACCGGTGCCGCCACTGTCAGTGTAAGGTCACGCTGTATCTCCGGGCGTTCTCTCAGTCGTCACCTTCTTGCCCGCAATGTGGCAACGACACATTGCAGAGGTTATTCTCCGCTTTTTCCGTGCGCAAGACCGACAGCGGCATCTATGAGGACATACTCTCTGACTCCCAACTGACAAAAGGGATGTTAAACAATGATCCCAGGGCTCTGGTTGAATGGAACAAGCGGATGAGCCGGGGTGAAGAAATCGCGCCGAAATACGAAGAGATGATTGATAGGATGGAACATGGGGAGATACCGGCCGAGCTCTCCGCCTCGGGCACAGAGGAATCGGCCGAGGAAAGCGACTAGGTTCGTGTCATGCCCATTTACGAGTTCTTCTGTCCCGCCTGCCACAGGAAGAGCAGTCTCCTGGTAAGGAGTGTTTCAGCCTCTGTCGAGCCTAGGTGCTCAGCCTGTGGCAGTACCGATCTGGTGCGCGTTGTTTCCACCTTTGCCCTCCGCAAGTCAATCAAAACCGTACACGAGGAGAGCGATGAGCCGAGCATGTTCCCGGGTCCTGACTACTACAAAGACCCGCGCAACATCGGCAGATGGGCAGAGAAAAGGTTTCAAGACATGGGTATGGAAATGCCTGCTGAGATTCAACAGAAGATTCAAGCCGCCAGGGAAGGTGAAATGCCCGAATCCTTGAAGGAGCTCAAGAATGCCTCCCCAGACGCTTCGTATCATTGACGCCAATTGCAACCGTGCAGCCGAAGGGTTGCGTTTCCTCGAAGATGTTGCTCGCTTTCTCCTTAACGACGCCAATCTAAGCCAACAGATAAAGGCGGTGCGTCATGACGTGGTCAAGAACGCGACCAAGCTTGGCGCAGGCCTCTTCTCGGTGAGAGACTCACAGGCCGACGTGGGAGCTAGCATTGAGTCAGTCGGGCAGCGCCAGGATTTGCCATCTCTTGTCACCGCCAACGCTAAGAGGGTCGAAGAAGCACTGCGAGTCATAGAGGAGTTGGCTAAACTCCCGGATATAGGTCCATTATTGCGGTCAAAGGACTTCGAACAGGCACGGTTCAACCTGTATACGTTGGAGCGAGAGCTACTATCCAGGGTACTCCGTCAAGACAAGTTGTACCGGCTACACGGGCTCTATGTCATTATCGATACCCAGGCATTGGCCGGTAGAGACGAAATTGACGCAGCTGACAAAGCAATCCGCGGCGGGGCCAGGGTTATTCAGCTTCGTGACAAGCATCACCATAAGGGTGAGATGTTGGTCATAGCTCAAAAGCTGAGTGACTTGTGCCGCCAACGCGACACACTTTTCATCGTGAACGACTATCTGGATATAGCTCTGGCCGCCGACGCTGATGGACTCCACATAGGGCAGGCTGATTTGCCCTTGCCAGTCGTTCGCAAGGAATTGCCTATTGATAGGATTATTGGCTGCTCGACAAAAACGTTGGCCCAGGCTCGAAAAGCAGAGGCTGAAGGAGTGGATTACGTCGCCGTAGGTTCCATGTTCTCCTCGCCGACCAAAGCGGGCAGCACCGTGGTTGGTCTGGAGCGCCTGCGCCAGATCAGAAAAGCGCTATCGATGCCCGTGGTTGCCATCGGTGGCATTAACGAAGGCAATATCGGTAAGGTGATAGCTGCCGGAGCTGATTCAGCGGCGGTTATCAGCGCCGTCCTGAGTCAAGAGAACATAGAGCAAGCAACACGCCAGATGGTAAAAGCGATTGAGAAAGAAACGGAGAGCCACAGAGAACCTGGAAGCCATTGCTGAGAAGAGCCGCTTTTATCTCTCTGCCAAGGACGCCGCGAGAGAAAAGGCGCTCCGGCTGTGTCGGGAGGTTATCCGTTGCAGTGCCAATGCCATCCGTGCTGTGCACCGTCAGGAAGAAGCTAAGGCCGAGGAACTTCTGGAGACGGCCCGCGTATCACTCCGAGAGCTTAGCCACGATATCCTTCAGGACCATGGTGACTTGCTTCACGCCGGTTTTGTCCATGATGCCCAGAAGGAGTTTGCCGAAGCGAGTACCACCTTGGCCATAATTGGCCGCAAATTGCTCCCCGACCCGGAGGCACTGGGGGTTGGCTACCCTGCCTACTTGAACGGCCTGGCTGAGGCAGTCGGTGAACTGAGACGCTACCTTCTGGATAGCCTGAGGCGGAATGACCTTTCTCGATGCGAGGAATTATTGGCCACAATGGATGACATCTATGCTGTGTTAGTAACCATGGATTTTCCCGACGCCGTAACCTATGGCTTGAGACGAACGACCGATTCGGTTCGCGGTATACTGGAGAGGACGCGCGGCGACCTGACCCTGGTCTTGAGGCAGAAACAACTCGAAGATAAGTTAGAGCGGCGCCCACGAAGGAACGAATGACACGATACGGGTGAGCTGCCTGTGTCGCTCATGCCAAGGATTGATTGGCAACCCTGATTGCCACAGTGGGCTCTTCACCTTCGGCCATTCTGAAGGAACAGAGTGAGCAAAGAATCTGGCACCAACAACTTTAGCCCAGCAAAACGTCAATGGGCCCTTGCCTGTCGCTGAGCGTGACAGCAAGGGGGCCTTTGATTGGGCATGCAGACTTGACGCGTGCAGCCTAAATATAGTAGATTCTCGGGTCGGTGCTAACCTCATCTCAACTCATGAGGTAAGGAGCTGATGCTTGAAGCGGCGGCTCCTTTGTCAGTGTCTACTACGGAAGAAAGGAAGTGAATCAAATGGACCTCGTATGGATAGCAGCAATAAGTGGAGTGCTCGGATTGGCCTTCGCTGGCTACCTGGTCTTCTTCGTCCTGAAACAAGACCAGGGCTCAGCACGAATCAAGGAAATATCAGCGGCTATCAAAGAAGGTGCTCTAGCTTTTCTATATCGGGAATATCGAATACTGGGCGTTTTTGTAGTGGTGATAGCCATCCTTTTAGGCATAATACCCAGCCTTGGCTGGTGGGTCAGCTTGGCATTCGTATTCGGCGCGCTGTGCTCTGGCGCAGCTGGTTACGCAGGTATGAATATAGCTATCAGGTCAAACGGAAGAACGGCTGCCGCAGCCCAGAAAAGCCTCAACGATGGGTTGAAGGTCTCGTTCCGAGGTGGTGCCGTGATGGGCATGTGTGTTGTTGGCATCGGCATAATTGGCTTAGCCATCCTGTACTTCGCATTCCATAATCATCCCGACTTCCTCAAGATTATCCCTGCCTTCGGTTTCGG
>CAZTRR010000063.1:3149-5183 GCA_964616785.1 uncultured Dehalococcoidales bacterium | reverse complement strand
CGCTTCATTGCCCGGGACAGGTGTGGCTGACATCACTACAGTGTCTCCGGGAATAATGCGGACCTGGCTGTTATCTCTATTGGCAATGCGCACCAGTGCAGAGGTGGGCTCCCCCTGGCTGCCCGTAGTCATAAGAACAACTTGATTGTGGGGGAAGCGATGCAATTCCTCAAAGGGGCGCAGGACACCAGGAGGACTCTTGAGATAACCCAGTTCCGATGCCATCCGTGTTGTGTTCCTCATGCTACGACCGATGATAAAGACATGCCGCTGATGTTTGGCGGCAGCGTCAATCACTTGCTGGATGCGGGAGATTAACGAGGAAAACGTAGTTACGAGCACCCTTCCCGGAGCTTCAGTGATGATGCGTTCCAGGGTTTCGCCGACTACGCTTTCTGATGGTGTATACCCTCGAAGCTCAGCATACGTTGAGTCGGCGAGCAGGGCAAGGACTTCTTGGTTTCCCAGTTGAGCCAGTCTGCCCAGGTCAGTGGGTTTGCCATCGACCGGCGTATAGTCAATCTTGAAGTCGCCGCTGTGAACCACTATGCCTATGGGAGTATGGATGATCAGCCCTACTGCATCAGGGATGCTATGGCAAACGGAGAAGGGCTCTATTGCGAAGCCACCCAGTGAGAACTTAGCGCCGGCTTGAATTGTCTTGAGATTTGCTTTCTTTGAGTCTTTGTGTTCCTTTAGCTTGACGGAGATCAGCCCCTGGGTAAGCTTGGTACTGTAGACTGGGAGGTCGAGCTGAGGCAGGATGTAAGGCAGAGCCCCGATATGGTCTTCGTGGCCATGCGTTATGACTATACCCCGTAGCTTCTGCCGCCTTTCCAGTAGATAGCCGATGTCGGGGATAACCAGGTCGACGCCGAGCATGTCTTCTTCGGGAAACATCAGTCCGGCGTCGATTACGATGATGTCGTTGGCATACTCAACGGCCATCATGTTCTTGCCGATCTCACCCAACCCGCCCAGGGGGATTATCCTCAGTTTCTGTCTGGCCATGGCTATTAATCTAGAATAAGCTCAACTGCTCGGGTTCAGCTTCAGCCTCACCTAGCTCGTCTGTCTGAGCCAGGATCTGTGGGATCTTGAGCATGTCCGCCTCGATAATCTTGCGCAGACTTCCCTGGTGGAGTGCTGCTGCCGGATGATACATTGCGTAGCAAACGACATTGTCTAGTTTCTTGGCTTTGCCGTGGATTTTGCTGATGCTCTGGTTAGGGAAATATCTTATCATGGAGTAGCGACCCAGCGTAACAATCATCTTGGGACGGATTATCTCTATCTGGCGATTGAGCCACTTGCTGCAGGTTTGGATTTCCTCGGGCAGTGGGTCTCGATTTCCAGGGGGTCGGCACTTGATGACGTTAGCAATGTAAACCTGGTCTCGTTTCAGGCCGATGGAGGCTAGCAACTCCTCGAGGAATTGCCCGGCTGGCCCAACGAACGGGCGTCCTCTTTGGTCTTCATGCCATCCCGGTGCCTCGCCAATAAAAAGCAGGTCGGAATCCTCTGACCCTTCGCCCGGTACCGGTCTGTTGCGATGTCTGGCTAACTCGCAATCTTGACAGCTTTCGATTTCCTGATAGAGCTCGGTAAGCGCTGACATCTGAGGCAATCATAGCATAGCCTCTTTTGCCGGTCAATTCAGATTAACGCCAGAGTAAGGCTCAAGGCAAGAATGCACAAAAGCGTTATGCAAATGCCCAAGTAAAGCCTATCCCTGTCTATTGAGAAGGTCACCAAAGCTACCACAACTTGTACGATGGGCGTAAGCAAAAGGACCAGAATTCCAAGGGTGATAATGGCCATCGGGTTCAGTTCTAGAAGCTCTTGCGGCAGGTCGCTCAGGGGGCCCACGGGTTGATTGTCTTTAGCTCCAGCAATAGCAGTCAAGATAAGGCCGACAACGACCAGTGCCAGGGAGATCATCACGCCCAGCTTAAAGCCAAGACTAACCCAGCTATTTAGGCGGTCTTCCTTCGGGTTGTTGTTTTCCATATTGCGCCTTCTTTTGCCCCTGTT
>CAZTRR010000063.1:0-3049 GCA_964616785.1 uncultured Dehalococcoidales bacterium | reverse complement strand
TCGGTCGCCTCCTTCTCTGAGCATGACGAAAAAGGTTCTCTTTTTCTCCTGCATTGCAAATCTCATAGTATGTTGGCTGCTCGACAGAACATCAGAAGCGCTGTAACAAGCAACAACATGCCGAATACCCGCCTGAGCAACACTCCTCTGGCTCTTTGCGCTATCTCGGTACCGAGCCTGGCTCCCAGGAATACACCGATGATCAGGGGAGCAACTATGACTGGGTATATGTGTCCATGATAGTAATGCATGAGAGCGCCAACCGTGGCTGTGATTGCTATCATGAAGCTGCTGGTAGCGATTGTGGGCTTCATTGGCAGGCCCATAACGAGGTTCAATACGGGGACCTGGACAATGCCACCGCCTATGCCGAGCAGACTTGAAAGCCCACCCGCGAAGAAACCGGCTCCCAGCCCTTCGCGTATATGGCTAACGCTGTAGCTAACTCGCTTGTGCAAGTTCTGGTCATAGTATGAGTTTCCCCGCCATTTCGATGAACTGTTGGAGGCATTGCCGTGCTTGGCTGGACTATGTTCCGGCGGATTATCCTCAACTCCACGCGGCTGGCGTGTAATCATAGTATAGGCAACATAGATGAGGATAACCCCAAATAGGACGCTCAACACTGAGGAACCGAGGAAGGCGACAACAAGACCGCCCACAATGGCACCAGGGGTTGTCGCTGTCTCTAGAAGCAGGCCCAGCCTGACATTTGTCAATCGGCTCTTGGTGTATTGGCTGGTGGCGGTGCTTGAGGTGGCCACAATCGCCACCAGGCTGCTCCCAATAGCTATATGAATCGGCAGGTGGAGTACCAGGGTGAGCATCGGCACGATAAAGAAACCACCGCCCACTCCTAGCGTTGATCCTAGAAGCCCGGCGATTAGTCCTATGCCGCCTAGTGCCCAGAGGTTTGCTTCTATCAAAGCTGTTGTCGAACATAGTAGCATCGCGTGTAGTAGCGGGTCAAACGGGTTAAGGATGGCGCCAAAGCGTGACAGTGTCATCGAGTTGACCATGATCTCGTTGTTTGGTCAGGCAAATCGATGCTATACTGTGGTGGCAGTGAACGAGGCAGATCGGCAGCTATGATGGAAAGGCTAGATGGCCGTGCCAATGGCGAGCTTCGCCCGGCGCGTATCAGCCTGGGCTACCAAGCTTTTGCCGAAGGCTCAGCGTTGATTGAGTTGGGGCAAACCAAAGTGGTCTGTGCTGCCAGCGTGGAGGACAGAGTTCCCGGTTTCCTGAAAGGCGAAGGGACCGGCTGGGTTACTGCTGAGTATGGCATGCTTCCGCGTTCCACTGTGACTCGCACTCCCCGCAGCTTATCCCCCGAGAGGACAGCCGGCAGAAATCAGGAAATCCAGCGTCTCATCGGACGTAGCTTGAGAGCTGTCACCGACCTGTACGCTCTTGGTGAAAGAACCTTTACGGTGGATTGTGATGTGTTGCAGGCTGACGGTGGCACGCGAACCGCCGCCATAACCGGGGCATACGTAGCTCTGTACCAGGCATTGCACAATTTGACAAGGCAGGGCGTCCTCAAGTCCATTCCCTTGAGAAGCGCTGTAGCTGCTATCAGCGTTGGCATCGTGTTCGGAGAACAGTTCCTTGACCTTTGTTATGAGGAAGACTTCCGCGCTGGAGTGGACTTCAATGTGGTAATGACCGATAAGGGCCAATTCGTAGAGATTCAAGGCACAGCTGAAGGCGAGCCTTTCTCCAAACAGGCCATCGATGAGTTGCTTTCTCTCGCCCAAACGGGCATCAAGCAGTTATTTGAGATTCAGAAAGCGGCCCTGGCGGAGTTACATCAGGGACGAATCTGACCACTGCCGATGACAACCCACTTGTAGCTGGTCAGCTCCCTGAGGGCCATCGGACCGCGGGCATGGAACTTCTGCGTGCTTATACCTATCTCAGCCCCCAGGCCGAACTGCGCCCCGTCCGTGAAACGGGTGCTGGCGTTGGCGTAGACGCAGGCGGCATCTACCTCGTTGAGAAAGCGCGAAGCTGCGGGCTCGTCCTCAGCAACTATGGCCTCGGAATGCCCTGAGCCATAGCGCTCAATATGCTCTAGCGCTTCGTCCAGGGAATCGACCACTCTGATCGCCCCAATCAGTGCCAGGAATTCCTTGCCCCAGTCTTCGGTTTGTGCTGGGACGAGCTTCAGAGAGGGAATCGGCTTGAGAACGGCCAGGGCGCGCTCATCGCAGTGCATTTCCACACCGGCCTTAGCCCATTCCTGAGCAACCAAGGGCAGATAGCGCTCGGCGACTTCGGCATGGACCAGGAGGGTGTCGAGCGCGTTACAGACGGTCGGTCGCTGGACTTTGGCATTATGAGCGACGGCCACGGCTTTCTCTATGTTGGCGCTCTTGTCCACATACGTGTGACATACGCCAACGCCGCCGGCAACCACCGGCATGGTGGCGTTTTCGGCAATGGACTTAATCAAACCAGCGCCGCCGCGGGGGATTAAGAGGTCTATCACCTCCTTCATCTTAAGCATTCGGTCAACCAGGGCCCTGTCTGTTGACTCAATGAACTGCACTGCTCCCTGGGGTATTCCAGCCTGGTAGGCGGCTTCTTGGACTACCCTGGCTAGAGCCGTGTTGGAGCGCAATGCCTCCTTGCCACCGCGGAGTACAACGGAGTTACCCGATTTGAGACACAGTACGGATATGTCCACCGTGACATTGGGACGGCTCTCATATATGGCGCCGATAACTCCAAGAGGGACTCGTCTCTTGCTAAGTTGCAAACCGTTGGGCAAGGTGCGTTCTTCTATTACCTCACCCACAGGGTCTGGCAAAGCAGCTACAGTCTTCACATCCTGGGCTATCGCTGCCAGACGGTCTGGAGAGAGCATAAGCCGGTCGAGCATAGCTGCGCTCATACCGGACGCTTCAGATTCCTTGTAGTCCAGGTTGTTGGCGGCCAGAACTTCGTCTCGCCTGGCCGCAAGAGCATCGCCAATGCTGAGCAGCGCCTTATTTTTCACCTCGGTGGCAAGAAAGGCGAGCTGCCTGGAAGCCGTCTTGGCTGC
>CAZTRR010000062.1:0-5612 GCA_964616785.1 uncultured Dehalococcoidales bacterium | reverse complement strand
CCCTTAGGGCGGCAGATTTACAGTCTGCTCCGATTAACCACTCCGGCACCCCTCCTAGCCCAGACCCCGAGTCGGAGCCCGAGAGGGGACTCGAACCCACTAACCTACCGATTACAAGTCGGTTGCGCTACCATTGCGCCACTCGGGCAATCAATCAAGTTCTCAGCACACATCGCCCCATCCAATTATGGGGAGGTAGTATAAATAAAGCTGGAGGAAAAGTCAAGGATTCGAATTGCGCTAGTTCTTTACAAGCCAACTAGCCTTTGCTAAACTTCTATTGTCACATTCCGCAGAGACTCACCTTGAGGAATTGTTATGGGTACTAGAGATTATAGGCGGAGAGAGCCCAAGAAGCCCAAGAAGGGCGCAAAGAAGACAGTTATCACTGGTTTCACGCCTCAGGTAGAGGTAGAAGTGGTCAAGAAGGGTAAGAAGACGTCAGCTTCTCCTGAGGAATGAATGGATGGCAGCCTATCTAGAGCTGTACCGCAGCGGCAAACTGGCTGAGCGAGTAGAAGCAGCTAGGGCTTTGTTACAGGCATGTCAGGTCTGTCCTCGTCATTGTGGCGCCAATCGGCTAGCCGGTGAGACAGGCAAATGCCATACCGCTCAGCGGGCGGTAGTATCCAGCTGCGGACCCCATTTTGGTGAAGAAGCACCCTTAGTTGGCAGGCATGGTTCAGGGACTATCTTCTTCACTAACTGTAACCTGAAATGCGTTTTCTGCCAGAATTACTCTATCAGCCAGCTTGGCGATGGAGTTGAAGTGAGCGAGGAAGACTTAGCAAGGATGATGGTGGGCCTCCAAGCCAGAGGTTGCCATAACATAAACCTGGTTTCACCAACTCATGTGGTACCTCAGATCCTCGGGTCACTGGAAATCGCCATAGGCCTGGGGCTGAGGTTACCGCTGGTCTACAATTCCGGCGGTTATGAGTCAGTAGAAACCTTGAGGATTCTAGACGGGATTGTGGATATTTATATGCCCGACATGAAGTATTGTGATGACGAAGTTGCTGAGGAGTTATCAGGCGTAGAGAATTACCCTTTGGTGAACCGGGCTGCTACCAAGGAAATGCATCGCCAGGTAGGTGACCTCCAAATCGGCGAAGACGGGGTCGCCATTCGTGGTCTTCTGATACGCCATTTGGTCTTGCCGCATAGACTTGCTGGCACCGAAGAAACAATGCACTTCATCGCTGAGGAGATTGGCCAGAATAGCTACCTCAACATCATGGGCCAATACCATCCTTGCCATAAAGCTTTCCAAGTACCTCAACTGGCTAGACCAACATCACAAGAAGAACTCCTTGAGGCCATCGAGTTAGCACATAACACTGGATTGAACCGCCTGGACAAAGCCTACCGAGCCATCGCCAGAGTGGTTTGATATGGCAAGGTAGGCAACAGGGGCACGGATTCCCTTCCAGAAATCACAGGGGAGGTTAAATAGATGCAACATGCCTGAGTTAGCTTATGTCTCGGCTACCATTTACGGTCAAGTTCAAGGTGTTTTCTATCGAGCTTTCACTTCTCGCGTTGCCAAATCATTGGGCGTACGGGGCTACGCGCGTAACTTACCTCGCTTGAACGCCGTTGAAGTTCATGCCGAGGGCGCAAAAGAAAGCCTTGAGGAGTTAATCAGACAGTTGGAGATTGGGCCACCTGAGGCCCTGGTAGAGAAGATGGAGGTAAATTGGTCCGCATTCACCGGGCAGTTTTCCAACTTCGAAGCAAGGTACTAGCAGGCCCGAAGCGGCGACCGACAACTGGCCTGCGTCAGTCTTCTCCGGGGCTCAGGCGAAAGCCGTAGTGTTGGTTATTGTCCAGAAGGCGCTTCAGAACCGAAGGCGTTAAGGAGGCAGGGTTATCCACGTAGAGGCCCAATCGTGCTGTCACTTCGTCAAGGCTCAACGGTCGATTCCCTTCAGACAGAAGGAGCCGGAACATCTTCTCAAGCAGTGGCAGTCTAGGCTCTATGAAACCAGGCACGTTGGAGCAACAGTCTTTCACATTCGCTATCAGTGAAGCTGGCATTATGGCCTCTGGCTCAGAAGCCAATCGCTCCTCACAGTGTGAGCAGAGGCAGTGCCGGGCAATAACGGCAAAAGAACGTCCACTCTCCTCAAACCAGTCTAAATCGATGAAGCAACTGAGAGCTTCCGTCTGGTCGATTCTATCTGCTTCCATCATGAACCTCAAGACTCAATTTCGGCCTTGCCCTCCTCAATCAGTTTCAGATATCCTGCTTCGACCCCGCCTACCTCTGTCGCCTCTCGGTCAATTTCGTATGGCTCACCAGCAAAGATCTTTCCATATTGCTCTGTTCTTCCCTGAAGTGGATCATCGACGCTGATAAACTTCTGGCGGGCATCAATGACGCCCGAATCGAAAGGCAATGTGAAATACAGGTCAGCGATCACTTTCTCGATTCCCAGTTCATACAAAGTCCCCCAGCCACCACTAGCGTCCCCTTTGTACTTGCTCACCGGCAGCAAGCTCAAAAGGTTCTTCACGCTGAAGTAGCCGCTCTTGCCAACGATCCTGAAAGGAGCTACACTGATGAGATAGTCACTGGACAGGACAACATTGGGAACCCAGAAGGTAGCTGCAGCAAATGCGTGTGGCAGTGGGTTTTCCACTTCCACCCAGATACAATCTCTAACGTCCAGCATCAGCACCCTCGGGAAATCATAACCTAGAGCTTGGTATATTGGGTATATTGACTGCCCATCATAGGTTCCCTCGAGGATGATGATATCGGCATCGCTGACCTGCTTGATCCTTTCGATTATTGCGTTCATGGTCTCTCGGCTCGTACTTACGGGATATGGCAGCGGGTGCCCAGCATTAGGCTTGATCAAAACCCGCCGGGCTCGAGAAACCAAAGGCGGTGACCTGAAAACGAACTCGGAGGCTTCAAAAATCATACGTCCCTCAATGCGCCGTCATATGCCCAAACCACACGTTCGCTCGCCATATTTCTCTCAGTACTCTATCCCACTCGTAACCAGACCGTAGCAATCCGCCACCATCGCTCAACAGAAGCGCATTTACCTGTTTGCCTATCGAACACCGTTGCTTTCCCAGTCAAGCATCATCACCTCGACAGTAGTGCCTGGATTGACCTGCTCGGTAGTTTCGGGAACAATAGCCAAACCATTGGCCTTTACCATCGAGGTCAAGACCCCCGAGCCCTGAGCGCCTGCGAGACTGGCATAATACTTGCCTTCCCGCCTGCTAACCACAACACGTGCAAAGATACGTCGTCCATCACTGTTCTTGATCGAGTCGTCCATAATCGCCGTTATGCTAGGCCTGGCAAGGCTCTCCTTCCCCATCATTTTGGCAATGGCGGGGCGCGCAAACAGCTCAAAGGTAATCATGGAGCTTACTGGATTGCCCGGCAATCCCAGGTGAGGGATCTTCCTCCCGTTGTCACCCTTGAATGCGCCAAAAGCTAGAGGCTTACCGGGTTTCATGCGTACCGTCCAAAAGAATATGTCTCCCTGGGCCACCAGAGCCTCTCTGACCACATCATAATCACCCAAAGAGACTCCGCCTGAGGTTATCAACATGTCACAATCAAACCCGCGGCGAAGGGCCACAGACAGTTGCCGAATGTTGTCCGCAGCAATCCCCAAGAGTCTTGGAACACCTCCGTAGGCGAGAATTTGGGCAGCCAAGCTGTAAGTGTTGCTATTGTAAATTTTCCCGGGCAGCATTGGTTGGCTGATATCCAATACTTCATCGCCAGTGGCTAGTACACCAACCACCGGGCGACGAACAACGGCAATGCCGCTGTTTCCCAACGAAGCCAGCACGCCTAATTCGGCAGGGCCGAGGACAGTCCCCCGCTTCAGAACCAGTTCCCCCTCTGCGACGTCTTCACCACTTCGGCGGATATTGGCCCCTTCAGGCAGACTGCTCCGGACACTGATCTCCGTCTTAGAAGTTGAAGCTCGCTTGCCCTCAACCTCATCGGTAGCTTCGAAAGGTACTACCACGTCCGCTCCCTGTGGCAAATAAGCACCTGTCATAATCCGTGCACATGTCCCCGGTTCTATCTTCACACCGGTGGTGGAACCAGCGACTATCTCACCAACAATTCGAAGAACCTTGGGACGTTCATGACTTGCACCTTGAATACTCCCAACCTGTGCCGCATAGCCGTCCATGGCCGAATTATCCTGTTGGGGCACATCAAAGGGAGCATACACATCCTTCGCCAAAACCTGTCCCAGGCAGCCCAACAGAGGCTTTCCCTCATCCCCAAGGACGTCAACGAAGTCCAGGATCCTCTTTAGAGCTTCCTCAACGCTAATCACTACTGGGACTCATCCTCATCAACTGCTGAAAGCTGTTTTCGCCGCCTCATCAACAGCCTAGCCTTTGCCAAGTCATCTTGCGTATTGACATTAAAGAAACTCAGATGATCCGGGTCGAATCTGGCGATTTCATTCTCATCAACATATCTTATCTTAATCAAACTGAAAAGCCGTGATATAGCCAATCCACCCTGATTCAGCAATTGCTCAATGGGAACCAGGCAGCGCTTAGAATAGACAGCGTGAAGCGGCTCTGTCAGACCCCTGATCCTGGGAACAACTACGTCGAAGCCCGGAGCCAGGCCAATCAGATACTGCAACAAGGCGCGGTTGAGAAAGGGCATGTCACAACCCACGACCAAGCTATGGAGCGTGTCTGCCTTTACCAACCCAGTATAAATACCACCTAGCGCCGCCCCGCCAGGGTAAACATCAACTATCACTTCTCCTCTCAAGCGAGCACCGGCAACAAGACGGGACTGCTCTTGGCTAGTTACTATTAGTATCGCCTGGCTGACTGGGGAAAGACAGTCTACGGTCCGCTCAATCAGGGTCTGTTGACTTATTCTCTCGAAAGCTTTCTCTCGTCCTAGACGCAGGCCACTGCCGCCAGCCAGGACAATACCAGTTACGCTTGGGACTCGTGCTCGCTTAACGTTTTGTCTCCGATCCTGCTTACTATTTTACCACCGTAGTCAACTGTCAATTGGCAGGCCAAATAAAAAAACTTAACAACTGAATAGTGGAAGGAAGTGAGCTTCGTAGACAAACGATAGCATTCGAGCTATCGACCGACCTAGGAGATAGAACTCCCTAGAAAGGAGGTGATCCAGCCGCACGTTCCCGTACGGCTACCTTGTTACGACTTCGTCCCAGTTACCGGTCCCACCTTCGGCGACTGCCCCCCGAAGGTTAGCCCATCGACTTCAGGTGTTACCGACTTCCATGACGTGACGGGCGGTGTGTACAAGGCCCGAGAACGTATTCACCGCAGTGTGCTGACCTGCGGTTACTAGCAACTCCACCTTCATGCAGGCAGTTTCAGCCTGCAATCCGAACTGAGGGTGATTTTGGGGATTAGCTCCAGATCGCTCTTTGGCAACCCGTTGTATCACCCATTGTAGCGTGTGTGTAGCCCAAGGCATAAGGGCCATGCTGACTTGACGTCATCCTCACCTTCCTCCTCGTTTTGCGGGCGGTCTCGCTAGAGAAATTAACTAGCAATGAGGGTTGCGCTCGTTGCAGGACTTAACCTAACACCTCACGGCACGAGCTGACGAC
>CAZTRR010000061.1:2131-6781 GCA_964616785.1 uncultured Dehalococcoidales bacterium | reverse complement strand
ACCGGAAACCCCATTCCCTTACTCAGAGAAATCGCTTCTTTCTTCATCCGGGCCAGCTTGGCTTCCACAACAGGTATTCCGGCGTCCTTAAGGAACTCCTTGGACTCAATCTCAGTCAGTTGCGTCCTTTTCTCTTTCCTGGCTTGACTCAGTATCTCGTTCTTGGTCATTCAGTTTCCCCCTTAGAATTATGAACCACAAAAGCGCCCTCTATTTTAGCCCATCCCAGCCCCAGTTGCAAAACATCCGAGAGTGACAACTCATCGAGGTATTCGGGGAAGACCAGATATGCTTTTCTGGTCATCCTCACCTATGCTAAAATATGTCGGCCCACCGCAGATTCAACCAAGGAGATAGCCCATGTCAAGCAAAGACAAGCAAGAATGGCAAGAAACCACGCTGTCCACAGCACTCAAGCATTTCCCCGAAAGACAAGAGCAGTTCGAGACCACTTCGGGGATAGACATGTCACCTGTCTATGCTCCAGAAGACATACCGGATTTCGATTATGCCGGTGCCTTGGGTTACCCCGGGGAATACCCCTTTACACGTGGCATCCAGCCGACGATGTATCGCGGCAGGTTGTGGACAATGCGCCAATATGCTGGCTTTGGCACCGCAGAAGAGTCCAACCGCCGCTATCGCTATCTACTGGAGCAAGGGCAAACTGGCCTGAGTATTGCTTTTGACCTGCCCACCCAAATTGGCTATGACTCAGACCACGCCATTGCTCAAGGCGAAGTCGGCAAGGTTGGGGTAGCCATAGACACCTTGGAGGACATGGAGACTCTGTTCAAAGATATTCCCCTAGACAAAGTCAGTACCTCCATGACCATCAACTCCACAGCCTCCATTCTACTTGCCATGTATGTCGCCCTGGCCAGGAAACAGGGGGTTGACCCGGCCAAACTGGACGGCACCATCCAGAACGACATCCTCAAGGAGTACATTGCCCGGGGTACTCACATCTTCCCACCACGTCCCTCCATGCGTCTGACGACTGACATATTCGCTTACTGCAGCCAGGAGGTACCACGCTGGAACACCATCAGCATCAGCGGCTATCATATACGCGAAGCCGGAGCCACCGCAGCACAGGAGATTGCTTTCACTCTGGCCGACGGCATCGCGTATGTCCAGGCCGCCATTGATGCCGGGCTGGACGTAGACAAATTCGCTGGCAGGCTCTCCTTTTTCTTCATCAGTCACAACAGTCTTTTTGAGGAGGTGGCCAAATTCAGGGCAGCACGCCGTCTCTGGGCTAAGATTATGAGCCATAGGTTTCAAGCTAAGGATCCCCGTTCTCTAATGCTGCGTTTCCATACTCAGACTGCCGGCTCCACTCTTACTGCCCAACAGCCCTACAACAATACTGTTAGAGTAGCTATCCAAGCCCTGGCCGCAACTCTGGGCGGGACGCAGTCACTTCATGCTTGCTCTTTCGATGAAGCCTACGCTACGCCATCACAAGATGCAGTAACCATTTCTTTACGCACTCAACAGCTCCTCGCCTATGAGAGCGGCATCGGTGACGTCGTCGATCCTCTTGGAGGTTCTTACTACATAGAATCTCTCACTGATGCTTTAGAAAGGCAAACTGCCGAGTACCTTGACAAGATTGACAAACTTGGTGGTGCTCTAGCCGCCATTGAGCAGGGGTTCCAGCAGAGAGAAATCCAGGAAAGCTCCTACCGCCAGCAGAAGGCTATCGAAGAGGAGAAATCCATCGTAGTAGGGGTCAACAAATTCGTCTCTCCAACACCCCAAATAGCGGGACTGTTGCGGGTTGACCCGGAGCAGCAGAAAAAACAAAAGGAGCGGCTAGCCCGACTGAAAGAGAATAGAGACGGTGGTAAAGTCAAGAAAGCGCTCAAGGACCTAGACGAGGTAGCTCGCAGCCAGGAGAACACCATGCCAGCCTTCATTGACTGTGTCGAGGCATATGCCAGCGTGGGTGAAATCTGTGATGTGCTGCGTCAGGTCTTCGGCACTCAAAAGGAATATCTCGTTTTCTAAGACTGGCCGAGCTATAGAGTCAGACCAGAGGCAACTAAAGGAGGACCAGATGGATTTCGAGTTAACTGAAGAACAGAAGATGTTTCAGACAATGGTGCGTGATTTCGCCACCAATGAGGTGAAACCACTGGCGGCGCAAATTGACGAGGAGGGAAAATGCCCGGTCGAAATCATCACCAAGGCAGCCGGACTAGGCCTTTTCGGCATTACGATTGCTGAAGAATACGGCGGCAGCGAGGGTGATTACGTATCCATGGCTATTGCCGCGGAGGAGCTATGTCGCGCTTCGGCTTCTGTCGGCACCGTTTTTCTGGCCAGTCTGTCTCTGGCTTGCTACCCCATCTACAAGTTCGGCAATGAGGAACAAAAAATGAAATACGTCACACCCCTAGCTAAAGGCGAGAAGTTAGCCTGTTTCGCACTGACCGAGTCTGGCGCTGGAAGCGATGCCGGCGCCCTGGAAACCGCCGCCTCGCTGCAAGGTGACAATTACATCCTCAATGGCACAAAGATATTCATAACCAACGGTGCCGAAGCCGAGGTCGCCATGGTCTTCGCCACCGTTGACAAATCATTGGGACACCGCGGCATAAATGCCTTCATTGTCGAAAAGGGCACCCCAGGTTTCTCCGTGGGAAAAGAGGAAAACAAACTCGGCATACGCGGTTCATCAACGACAGAGTTGATATTCGAGAATTGCCAGATACCAGCGTCCAACCACCTGGGTGAAGAAGGTCGAGGGTTGAGAATTGCCCTAGAAGCCATAGACTCCAGCCGGGTTACCGTAGCTGCCCAGGCACTGGGTATCGCTCAAGCAGCCTTCGAGGATGCTCTCACTTATGCCAAAGACCGCCAGCAATTCGGACAACTATTGATTAACCTGCAGGCAATACAGTGGATGCTGGCCGATATGGCAACCCATATTGATGCCGCCCGTCTATTGACCTACCGAGCAGCCTGGCTCAAAGACCACGATATGCCGTTTGTAAAGGAAGCAGCTATGGCCAAAGTGTATGCCGCCGAAACATCGAGAATGGTTACGAACAACGCCATGCAAATTCACGGCGGCTACGGCTACTGCAAGGACTACCCGATAGAACGCTATTTGCGTGACGCCAAGATAACCGAGATTTATGAGGGAACCTCAGAAATGCAGCGAATGACCATTGCTAGAGCGCTCGCCAGAGAAAGCTAAAGGAGGAGGGATGATAAAGAAAGTTGACCACATTGCCGTTGTAGTCAAAAGCCTGGATGAAGCACTTCAGCTTTACGATGACCTCTTTGGTGCCAAACCCAGCAAGATCGAAACCTTGCCCGAGCAAGGGGTGAAAGCCGCCCTCCTGCCTATAGCGGAAGGTGGCGAAATCGAGCTTCTGGAGCCAATTGACCCGCAAAGCGGCGCGGGTAAGTTCCTGGAAACCCGCGGGGAGGGAATTCACCACGTTTGCCTCGAGGTTGATAATGTTGACGAGGAACTGTCCACACTGGCTGGTAAAGGTGTCCAGTTGATTGACAAGCAGGGCCGTCCCGGTTTAGCTGGTAAGATTGGCTTCATACATCCCAAGTCGACCAAGGGTGTACTCATTGAGCTAGCTCAAAAGGTATAACAAACCGTGCCGAAACCAGTACTGTCCGGGGCGGTATTCTAGTTGACAGGAAGGACACAAGGCTATGGCAAAGGAAAGCACAATCCGAGTTCTCGTTGCAAAACCGGGCCTCGATGGTCATGACCGTGGAGCCAAGGTAGTTGCCAGGGCTCTCAGAGATGCTGGTATGGAAGTAATCTACACGGGGATCCGGCAAACGCCAGAAATGATAGTCGAAGCAGCAGTCCAGGAAGACGTGAATGTCGTCGGCCTGAGCATTCTCTCCGGAGCTCACCTGGAGCTTTTTCCGCCAATCATAGATGGACTGAAGGAAAAAGGTATGGGCGATGTACTAGTCGTCGCCGGCGGTATTATACCAGACGAGGATGTTCAGACTTTGCAGCAAATGGGCGTAAAGGCCGTCTTTGGCCCCGGCACCCCTACAAACAAAATTGCCGAGCTTATTAGCAGCGAGCTTGCCACGGGCAAGAACTAGACCAGGTTGTCAGACCCTGGCTATTCCGGTGATATCCTTGAGACTCCGTATCCCCCTTGCTGTCGTCAACTGCTCAATCCCGTCCAGCACGTCGAGAGCAGCCTGAGGGTTAGTCAGGTTAGCCGTACCTACCTGGACAGCACTAGCCCCCGCCATGATAAACTCCAGGGCGTCATCAGCACAGCCAATACCACCACAGCCTATTACCGGCACATGTACAGCCCCGGCAACCCTGTACACCATGTAGAGAGCTATTGGCTTGATGGCCGGGCCAGAAAGCCCGCCAACGACATTGCCCAAAGAAGGTCCCCCCCCACCTGCATCGATGGCCATTCCGCTGACCGTATTGATTAGAGTAATAGCATCAGCTCCAGCCTGAGCCACTGCTGAGGCAACCTCCACGATGTCCGTCACGTTGGGGCTCAACTTCACAATCACAGGCAGACTGCTGGCTGCTTTGACGGCTGCGGTAACCTTCTCGGCAGCTCTAGGGTCAGTGCCAAATTCCATCCCGCCGGATGTCACATTGGGGCAACTTATGTTGACCTCAAC
>CAZTRR010000061.1:0-2031 GCA_964616785.1 uncultured Dehalococcoidales bacterium | reverse complement strand
TCTGGATGGGAAGGCGCCAACTGTACACTGAGGTCGACCATTTCAGGTTCTAACCGATGGACGCAGTTTGAGCACTGATTCTACTTTGGAGGCCATTGTCAATGGCTTGTCGCGGCGCTCATCAATCTTGAGAGTGGTAAGCACTCGCGAGGCCCCCTCCCCAAATGGGACTTCGTGCATCTGGCGTGTCACCTCAAGGACTTTGTCAAGAGAACCCTCAATAACAGTCCCCATCGGCGTCAGGCGGTAAGATATGTCTTCTCTACCTTCCACAACCTTCAGACACGCGGCAATATAACGGCTAAGCCCGGCGTCACCCGTGCCTATGGGTACAACAGACAACTCAGCAACGACTTCTCCTTTCATCACTACCTCCTCTGTGGAAACACCGTGCGCATGCCTATAGTATAGCCAAGCCAATACCGAAAAGATAGACCCAGAACAAACTGTATTGACTGGAAGGAAATATGTTAGAATCTCGAAGAGGAATTCAAAGCGCCAAATTCAGGAGGCTTTGCCTGTCGCCCTGAGCGACGGTGAAGGGTCTGCAGATTCTTCGCCGAGTTTGTCCTGAGCGCGAGATTCTTCGCTTCGGTCAGAATGACAGGTAGGGTTGGCAATCGTTTTCAAACCCAGGCAAAAGATGGACTACATCATTCGGCCTATGCGAGATAGAGATATCTTGCAGGCGATTGAAATTGACCGTGAGGCTTTCCCGACTCAATGGCCTCACCCCACATATGCGTCGTTCAAACAGGAGCTCCGCAACCGGCTCGCCCGCTACATAGTGGTCTCTAAACAGAACGAAACTACACCGGAAGCACCCGAAAAGGACACCGATAACAGGAGTCTCCGGGAAAGACTATCAAAAATCAAGCATCTCTTCGACCACGACCGCTTCTTCGGCGAAGAGAAACCTCCTCCTTCAAAAGAGCATGTCATCGGCGTTGCCGGTTTCTGGGTGATGGTGGACGAGGCACACATTACCACTATTGCCACAAGAAACGATTACCGGCGACAAGGCATAGGCGAACGGCTGCTCATCTCAACCATCGAGATGGCAACGCAGCTCAGTGCAAAGGTAGTTACTCTGGAGGTGCGTCTTTCCAATAAAGAAGCTCAGGCACTTTACCAGAAGTACGGCTTCCGAAAGGCAGGCGTACGCCGGGGCTACTACTCGGACAACGGCGAAGACGCATTGCTCATGACTACCCATACTATGAGTTCCGCTCTCTTCCAGTCACGCTTCCAGAGGTTGAAGCAAAGTCACCAGGAGAGATGGAGAGGACTTTACGCCTGAATGAGAAGACCGACGTGCTGTGACAACATCTTTCCGTAGGCGAAGAATCGCCTCTAGACTCCCCGTCCCACGGAGAAGGGGAGGCCAGGGGGCGGCAGAGTAGAAATGCAGAACTAATGAACACTCTCACGCAGGAGGAATTCTATGAGTGAGATGAAAAGCGCCTGGGAAAAAGCCATGGAAAAAGCGGAGAGGCTGGGTAAGCCCTCCGATGAGGAGCTGAAACAGGTGGAGCACGTCCCAGCCGGGAACAAGATGGCCGCCAGGTATCTCGGCGAGGAAAGCTATGACCTAGACGCAGAACTCACCAAATACAAGGGCACCGGGGGCAGGAAATACATAATCCACGGTGCTCAGGAGATATTCCTGCGAAACATAGCACTTCCTCGCGATGAACAAGCCAAACAGACCACCAAGAAAGCCATGGCCGGCATCAAGCTGCTAAAGGAGAACAGAAAGCAGCTCGAGGCTATCTTCGACAGAATAGAGAATCTCCTTACATACTACGAACAGGCCCGTCAACAGAGCTTCACGCAGTTCAAACAAAGCTTCGAAGCCAAGCTACAGCAAGCCGCCCAGGCTCTACAGCAGCAGGCAGGGGCCGCAGGCTCCATTCAGGCAGAGCTGCAGGCGCAATTCCAAGACGAATGGCGCAGAATCAGCAGCGAGCTCGACGCCCAGTATGAAAAAGCCCTCGAGGAACACAGGCAGCAGATAGCCAAGATAGCCTA
>CAZTRR010000060.1:0-7501 GCA_964616785.1 uncultured Dehalococcoidales bacterium | reverse complement strand
CTATCGATAGGTTCACCTATTATTTGGGATTTCCCATTTCAACTCACAATGAGGTAATCCTCACCCATAATGGCTCTTAACACCAATCATACACCCATAGCACCTGGTTGGCAACAAACCGGTGACAGGAGAGCCTGGTCCAGTTTAGGGCATACTTACCTTCCTTAATCCACTGTTCTGCCGTCCCACGCCTGTTATAGAAGTGCACCACACCCTCAGGTTTAGCAGAGAGGTTGGTCACGACAAAGCCTACTCGGGGGAATAGCTGTCCCCGGTGTCACTCCACTTTATCTACCACTCGCCGGGGGTGGTCCCAGCTACCTGCCTGATACTGGAAGTCGTGGTACCAGATGATGGGCTTCTTGGATGGCCTCCCCACCGGCCGCTTCAACAGATGCCGGATCTCCTTCTCCAGGACATCACAAAGCCGGATACACAAGTGGATTCTGTCAGTGAGCTTGCAGCAAAAAAGCCGGACTTATGGTATACAGAAATACAATAAAGCCACGCTAGGATAACATGTTGATCCTTAGGATGAATACATGGTGGTAGCTTCAGTTAGCTTGGAGCAATTTCTTAGCAATTCACCATTGAACAAACATGGGCATGACCACGTGGATGTAGTTGTCGACGCCGACGGGGCGCAGGACGCCGGGGCTGGAGGGGGTAGTGGTTTCCAGAGCGACTTGATTTTGGTGGAGGACGCTCAGAACGTCGGACAGGTATTTGGCATTGAAGGCGATCTTGGCCGCCTCGCCATCAATCAGAGCGTCGATCTTCCCGATGTTGTCGCCGATTTCTTCAGCTCGAGCCGAGATGTTCATTTCACCCGGGGTGAGCTCAGCGCCAGGGGTAGCCTCCAGGCGGACAATGCCGCTGCCATCGCGAGCGAAAATAGAGGCCATCTTGATGGCTCGCAGGAATTCAGCGACGTCAACAACGGCGCGGGTTCCATAGCTCTGGGGGATGAGCTGGGAATAGTTGGGGAAAGCGCCCTGAATAAGCTGCGAGACCATTTCTATGTTCTTGAGGCGAAACAGTGCCTGGCTCTTTTGCTGGTTTACGGTGATTTCAACCGGCTCTGCCTCGTCAGCAAGGAAGCGGGCCAATTCGTTTAGAGCCCGTGCCGGAACGATTACGGCAGCCTTGTCACCAACTGGCGATAGCAGAGAGGCATTATGGACGGCTAACCTGAAACCGTCGGCGGCAGCCAGGGTGAGTTTATCCCCCTCGAATTCGAGCTGGACGCCGGTGAGGACAGGGCGGGACTCTTCGGTAGCTGCGGCAAAGCCTACCTGGCTGATTCCCTGTCTCAGGGCTTCAGCCTCGATCTTGGTAGCTATGCCATCGCCAACCTCCGGGATGGGTGGGAAATCTTCAGCATCAAGCCCGTTGATTCGAGCCTGAAAGCGTGCGCATTGGAGCTCCAGGGTGTGCTGACTGAGCGTCATATCGATGCGGTCGTTGGGGAGGGAACTGGCGAATTCGGTGAGAAGGCGAGCCGGGATGGTAATAGCGCCTTCCTCCTCCACTTTGGCGCCAATCCAGCAGCTAATGGCCATTTCCAGGTTGGTGGCAGCCAGCTTGAGGCGGGATTCGTCGGTAGCTATCAGGACGTTCTGAGTGATGGGCAAGGGGCTTCTTGTGGCTACGGCCCGACCAACGATTCCCAGGCCCTTATTGAGGTTTTCTTGAAGGCAGGACAGTTTCATGGCACACCCCCGCAGTTATCGTATCAAGAGTATACTCTGCTGGCTAGGGCAAGTCAATTGGTCTGGCGCTATTCTAGAACAACGGTGCCGCTCTTGCCGCCGCTTTTCTTTGTCAGGCGGATGTCCTCCAGGTGGAGGGTCGGGTCTACCGTCTTGCACATGTCGTAGATGGTTAGGCCGCTTATAGCAATAGCGGTTAAGGCCTCCATCTCGAAGCCAGTCTTGCCGCTGCCTTTAACTGTAGCCGTGATTTCTACTGCCGAGGCTTGTTCATCCAGGGAGAACTCGATATTGACATCGTCGATGAGAAGCGGGTGGCACAGGGGGATGAGGCGGTGCGTCTCCTTGGCCGCCATGATGCCGGCCACGCGGGCCGCGGCCAAAGCGTCTCCTTTGGGCAGATTGCCTTCCTTGACCAGGGCCAACGTTGAAGGTTGCATTACTACCCTGCCTTTGGCAACGGCTTGCCTGGTGGTGACTGGTTTGTTGCCGACATCCACCATGTGGATGTCTGGGGATGGACTCATCTCTAACCTCCTACCTGGGACATGAGGCGTTTCTTCGGGCCAGGCTCTCGGGGCAGCTGGTGCTGATTGGGCTTTCGCCGAATGGCCTCTGTTATGACTTGCTTCAGCTTTTCAGGTGGGGCACCATCGCGTAGTGGCTGGCGGAGGTCAATCTCCTCGTCGCTGAGGAGGCAGGGGCGGAGGCTGCCTTCAGCCGTAAGGCGCAGGCGGTTGCAGTTAAAGCAAAAGTGCTCGCTGATCGGGGTGATGAAGCCGATGGTGCCGGTCGCCTGGGGGAAGCGGTAGTATTTGGCTGGGCCATTGCCAGTGACAGGTTTCTTACAGGGTTCCATTTTCCCTAAGCTGTTGAGACGCTTCTTTATCTCCTGAGCCGACATGAACTGAGGGTGGAGATTGGTCCTACCTGCCGTTGAGTGTCCCTCCGGGGGGTTCTCTGCCGCGAAGGGCATTAGCTCGATAAAACGCACGTGCCATCCTTCGGCAATGGTCAAATTGGCGAAGTCCGTAACCTCGTCATCATTTACGCCGCGCATGACTACCGTGTTGATTTTGACAGGGTTTAGCCCGCAAGCCCTGGCGGCTTCGATGCCTTGAAGCACCTGGCTTAGCTTGCGGTGGCGGGTGATGTGCTCGTACTTGTCTTCACGCAGGGAATCAAGGCTGACGTTGACTCGTCTCAGGCCAGCTCGCTTAAGCTCACTGGCAGAGTCCTCCAGGAGAACACCATTGGTGGTCAGGGAGATGTCATCGATTGGGCTTATTTTGGCCAGCATGGCTATCAGCTCGGGCAGGTTGGCTCTAACCAGCGGCTCGCCGCCAGTTAGCCTGAGCTTGTTAATACCCAGTTCTGCCGCTAGCCCGGCAATCGTGGCAATCTCCTCGTAGGTGAGGATTTCGCTGTGAGGCAGGAGGCGAATGCCTTCGGCCGGCAAGCAGTAGATGCAGCGGAGGTTGCATCGGTCAGTGACCGAAATACGCAAGTAGTTGATGGGGCGGTTGAAGGTGTCGGAAAGCCCGGTCATGGTTTGACCTTCTCCGCGAGTTGCTCCAGCATCCGGTATGCCTCCCGGGCGGCTTTGGCGCGGTGGCTGACCTGGTTCTTTATCTCTGGAGGCAACTCGGCCATGGTCTTGCCGAATTCGGGGAGGTAGAAAGCAGGGTCGTAGCCAAATCCGTTGTCGCCTTTAGGTTCGAAGGCGATAACGCCAGGACACTCTCCGTGGCAGAGTTCCGTTCTTCCTTCGGGGGTGGCTATAGCGATAACGCATCTGAAGCGAGCAGTGCGCTTTTCCCAGGGCACTTCCTTCAGTCTGGCCAACAGGTGCTGGACCCTGTCTTTGTCGTCGGCTTCATCTCCGGCAAAGCGAGCTGAGCGAATACCGGGCGCGCCTCCAAGGGCGTCGACTTCTAGTCCGGAATCGTCAGCCAGGGCGATAAGGCGGCTTAGGCTGGCGTAGGAGGTGGCCTTTAGCCGGGCATTTTCCTCGAAGGTCCCATACCTCTCATCCACGTTCATATCTATACCTGCCTCAGCCGGCGTTACCAATTGGAAAGGCAGCCCTTCAAGGAGATGCCGGTATTCGCGGGCCTTGCCCTGGTTAGTGGTAGCCAGGAGAAGCTTTGGCATTTCCCTTCGACGTCTAGAGGTCTTCGAATCTCCCCTCGAGTTTCTTCATTACTTCAGGCATGGTAGTGTACTCCATCTCCTCCAGGGGCAGACGGTGAGGCTCAAATGGTCCGAGTTGACGCAGGATGTCGGCAATATCTTTCGCCTGCTGCCGGGCGTTATCGAAAGCCGGGTCATCGAACATATCCAGAGGTCCGACCAGTGAGCCGCCTGAAAGCTGAAAACCGGCGGCGATCACCCTGGGCGGCCCGTCGAACCGGGTAGGGTTGCTCTCCCTGACAGCTACGGGCATGAGCGGGCCGTTGTGAGACCCCCTCATCCAGCCCTCAACTATATTGGGGCAAGCAAAGGGCTCAAGAACCTCTCCCACCGCGGGGAACTTCCCCTGGGCGCGCACAATACACACGGGGTCATCTTTTCCAACATATCTGCCAGCCATCAGGGACAGTTTCTGGGTGGAAGAGACAGCGGCTATGTCACCGCTTTCCCGGTGATAGACAGCTTTGACGGCGTAGCGCCCAGGTGCCCCCACGAAAACCAGCATATCATAGATTTCATCGGGGGCGTGGAAGACTATCTTCTTGCTCTCCTTCACATCGTGGACTTCGAAAGAGAAACCGCCGTGCATATTGGAGGCGATGACCAGTCCGATGGTGTTAAAGGGGTCAGCAAACATCTTGTAGAGGGGCAGGTTCCAGGCGCCGGAGGCAGTTTTGTCTGCCATAAAGATGATGATGGTTTCAGCTTCGCGTTCCTCGATCTCCATCTCGGCGACTCCGGGGCCCATACCCTTAACGTTGCCTGAGAAGGCATCGGCGAGGAGGTCTTGACCGGCACCGTGCAGCTTCAGCTTCTTGGCCACATCGGTGCAGGCGACAAAGGTATCCCAGGCTAGCTTGTGGACCTTGTCGCTGTCTTCTCCGTGCTGGTGGGTCATTATGAGCTGAAGGTCGTCACCGCACCTGGTAACATGATAGTCGATGAGTAGTCCCTTTTTCTTGGCTTGTGCCATGCCTTCTTCAGCTTTCTTGAGTATATCTGGATGTGAGCTGGAGTGGCCAACGTACCCACCGACATCAGCCTTGATGGCGCTAACTGTAACTTTCATCTCTTCCCTCTTTCGTTCTTTTTTCTATGTGTTCGCCCAGCGGTGCCAGCTATGGCTTCATACGAGTGCTGGGAGTCGGTACTCGCCGAACACCTTGCGCAGCACACCGCAGACTTCGCCTAGAGTTGCGTAGGAACTGACGGCTTCCAGGATGTAGGGCATAAGGTTGTCATGGCCTTCGGCGGCCTGGCGCAGCGCCTCG
This sequence comes from uncultured Dehalococcoidales bacterium, assembly GCA_964616785.1. Classification (GTDB taxonomy): domain Bacteria; phylum Chloroflexota; class Dehalococcoidia; order GIF9; family UBA5629; genus JAUVVE01. The sequence goes on along the minus strand of CAZTRR010000060.1, from coordinate 2,325 downwards.
AGCTTTGTTGAAACCAGCTCATTATCCCTTTCGGCACGCAGCCGGTTCAGTCGCTCGAGGTGGCGCTTCTCACCTTCCTTATTCATTTCCAGAATGGGGATGGTAATTGGCTCATCCATGACGTAGTCGTTGACGCCGACGATGGTGCGTTTCTTACTATCTGTTTCCCGCTGATAGCGGTAAGCTGAGTCAGCGATTTCCCTGTGAAAGAACCCAGCTTCCAGGGCTGGCAGGACGCCACCCAGCGAGTCGATCTTGGCAAAATAGTCGTAGGCAGCCTTCTCCGTCTGATTCGTCAGGTATTCCACGAAGTAGCTGCCACCCAGGGGGTCAATGGTATTGGTGACGCCGCTTTCATCGGCGATAATCTGCTGGGTGCGCAAAGCAATGGTGACAGCCTTCTGCGAAGGCAAGGCGAGAGCTTCGTCCATGGAGTTGGTGTGCAACGATTGAGTGCCTCCGAGGATAGCTGCAAGAGCTTGAATCGTGGTGCGAACGATGTTGTTTTCCGGTTGCTGCGCGGTGAGCGAGCATCCGGCAGTCTGCGCATGGAAGCGGAGCCACTGTGAGCGTTCGCTGGCATTGAAGCGTTCCTTCATCTCTCGTGCCCAGATGCGGCGGGCAGCACGGAACTTGGCGATTTCTTCGAACAAATCATTGTGACAGTTGAAGAAGAAGCTGAGCCTGGGAGCGAAATCATCTATGTTCAGGCCGCGGTCAACGCCTGCCTGAGCATAGGTAAGGCCATCGGCCAGGGTGAAAGCCAACTCCTGAACGGCCGTAGCCCCGGCTTCACGGATGTGGTAGCCGCTGATGCTGATGGTGTTCCAGCGCGGGGCCTGCTTCGTCCCGAACTCAAAGGTGTCGACGATAAGGCGCATAGAAGGCTTGGGAGGGAAGATGAAGGCATTTTGGGCCATATATTCCTTCAGGATATCGTTCTGTATGGTGCCACCCAGTTTGTCCAGGGAAATACCTCGTTTCCGGGCATTGGCCAGGTACATCGCCCAGATGACCGCCGCCGGTCCGTTAATGGTCATCGAGGTGGTTATCTCGTCGAGAGGAAGGCCTTCGAACAGGATTTCCATGTCAGCCAGAGAAGAGACAGCTACACCACACTTACCGAATTCACCGCGAGCCTCGGGGGCATCGGGGTCGTAGCCATTTAGAGTGGGGAAATCAAAGGCCACGCTGAGACCAGTTTCACCGTGCTCCAGGAGATACTTGTAACGGGTGTTGGTTTCTTCAGCACAGCCAAAGCCAGCAAACATGCGCATTGTCCACAGTTTGCCCCTATGGCCGGTACAGTGGACACTACGAGTAAAGGGATATTCACCAGGGAAGCTCAGGTCCTGAAGATAGTCTGTGTCCGGCACATCAAGCGGCGAATAGAGACGCTCAACAGGGACCCCAGAGGTAGTGACAAAGGAATCTTGTCTTTCTGGAAGACGCTGGGCTTTGGCACGCCACTGACGGGCCTTTTCCTCCAGTTTCTCGGATTCTCGTTGCTTCAGCATGGTGTCCCTCTGGCTTGACCCTTAGTAGTCGATACCTCGGCGAGACAGTGTGCCTTTGTCGTAAGGATGCTTCACCTTGACCATGTCGGTGACCAGGTCAGCCTTCTCAATTAGCCTCGGGTCGGCATAGCGGCCGGTGAGGATGAGTTCTACCTTTTCTGGCTTCTCAGATATTAGCCTTAGCACGTCCTCGATGTCAACCAGCTTCCAGGCCACAGCCACGTTTACTTCATCGAGAATCACGATGTCGTATTCTAGGCTGAGCATGGCTTCTCGGGCAGCCTCCAGCGCCTTTCGGGCCTGCTCCTTTTCCTCTGGCTTGACGTTGGCTGGGTCGACAAAGCTTTCAAACCCAAATCTGGTGAAGGTGGCGTTGGGCATTTGAGACAGCGTTTTCTGCTCTCCATAGGGGAACTCACCTTTCATGAAATAGACGATGTGGACGCGCAGCCCGTGTCCTATGGCGCGGAGAGCTATTCCCAGAGCTGCCGATGTCTTACCTTTGCCATCGCCAGTGAAGATCTCCACCATGCCTGTTGTTGAGGTTTTGGACGGCACCGTTCTGGCCAGTTCGCTTGTCACCCCTTGCGAGTCTAGCAAAAGTCGGATGTGGTGTCAAACGAATGGGAGACCAGAGGGCTTGTATTGCGGGTTCGGCTGGGTATACAATCATGGGAAACATATCCCAGTTCGACTTTGACGTCACTATCTCAGTGCAGGAGGTTGGAGATTGAAGGACATCGATAGAACCAAGGAGCAACTCATAAGTGAACTGGGGCGGTTGCGCCAGCGGATTACTGAACTGGAG
>CAZTRR010000059.1:0-7639 GCA_964616785.1 uncultured Dehalococcoidales bacterium | reverse complement strand
CCGTGGCCCTGGCACAAGGCGCTTATCGGGCTGACTTCGTTTTGTTAGCCGTGGGGGCTAAGCCCAATTCATACCTGGGGAGACAGGCAGGTCTCAAGACTGCCTCCAGTGGGACTATAGTCGTTGATGACAAAATGCAGACCAGCAATCCTAATATCTTTGCCGCCGGAGACTGCGTGGGACAAAGGCATCTCGTCACTGGAAAAGAAGTCTATATCCCCCGAGGGACTACAGCCAACAAGCAAGGAAGGATTGCTGGTGAGAACGCGTCGGGCGGACAAGAAGTCTTTGAGGGCATCCTGGGCACAGCTGTTTCCAAGATCTTTGACCTAACCGTCGCCCGCACCGGCTTAAGCTGTGCTGAGGCTTCTGCTGAAGGCTACGATTTTGTCACCTCTACTGTAGTCCATCCGTCTCATGCCCACACCTATCCAAACCCCGAGCCGGAGGATATCACTATCAAGTTGATAGCAGAAAGGCCAACGGGCAAGCTCCTCGGTGCTCAGATGATAGGCAGGATAGGCGTGGCCAAGCGCATAGACGTGTTCGCAGCCGCTCTACACGGGGGCATGACTGTTGGGGAAATATCAAGGTTGGATCTGAGCTATTCTCCACCCTTCGCACCTGTCTGGGACCCAATTCTCGTAGCCGTAAACATAACATTGAGAAGACTGGAGAGTTAACCGGTAGCAGAGCTTGTGGGAAACTCCTCCTCATTTTGAGCCTTGGCTTGGTATAATACAAGGGTCGAGAAAATGAAGAAGCTAACAGTCTGCGGGAAAGGCGGCAGCGGCAAAAGCACCATAGTAGCCCTGCTGGCACAGGTAATATCCCACAGGGGCTATCGGGTGCTAGTGGTAGACTCAGATGAATCCAACTCGGGATTGCACAGGCTGCTCGGCTTTGACAGAAGTCCGCGCCCTCTCATGGACCTTATCGGCGGCAAGAAAAGCCTGAAACAGAAGATGGGCCCAAAGTTGTCCGATGGAGAGTCAACTCCAGAGACGAGACTTCTGGCTCAGGATGAGATCAGGGTGACAGACATTCCATCCGAGCATATGCTTAGCAGAGGCGGCGTTGGCCTGGTGAGCATAGGAAAAATACTTCAATCGCTGGAAGGCTGCGCCTGCCCCATGGGGGTACTGAGCCGTGAGTTCTTGAAGAAGCTACACTTGAAGGATGATGAAGTGACAATTGTGGATATGGAGGCAGGTGTGGAGCATTTCGGCAGGGGTGTGGAGACCAGTACAGACAGTGTGCTCATCGTGGTTGAGCCCTGTTTCGAGTCCCTGGAGCTCGCGGAAAAGATGAGCAATTTCGCCACCGGAGTTGGGATTGACAATACATGGGCCATCCTCAACAAGATTACTTCAGAGGATTTAGCCTCCCGGCTGGAGGCACAGTTGAGCAAGAGAAACGTGCGGGTGTTGGGCGCCATTCACTACGACCCAGACGTTTTTGACGCTTGCCTAGAAGGATACCCAGTACCTGCTGGCAAGGCAGTAGAGGACATGGAAGAACTCGTGGGGATTCTGCTGACAGGCAAGGCTTTCCAGAAACAGAAGGGTAACTAAGGAGGAGAGTTATGTGCATAGCGACCATATATGTCGACGATGCTGGTCAACTGGAAAAGGTGATGGAGGATGTAGTATCGGTCAATTGCGACAACCACGGCGTCTTGCTGACGACCATTTTGGGTGACGAGATGCTGCTCAGTGCCACAATAAAGCATATCGATTTCCTCAAACACTCGGTCACGGTCAAGTCCAGCTAGCCCTGAAGAGAAGACGTATCGGGCCACAATTGAGTCTCAGCCAGGAGTAGACAATGACAAAACACGAAGTCATCATAATCGGTGGTGGGCCGGCAGGCCTCACTGCGGGTCTATATACGTCCCGAGCCGGCCTCAAGACCTTGCTCGTGGAACGCGGTATCTTCGGAGGCCAGATCGTGAATGCACAGCGAGTGGACAACTATCCCGGTTTCCCCGATGGCATCTCCGGCTTCGAGTTAGGAGAGCTTATGCACCAGCAGGCCACCAAATATGGTCTGGACACTATCACGGCCGAGGTTACAGGTGTAAGGGCAGGCCAAAACTATAGCGTCGTTACCACTGACGGTGATTCTGAGGCTGAGGCAATAATCATCGCTGCCGGCTCGAACTATCATAAGCTTGGTGTTGCTGGCGAGGAAAAGCTTTTGGGCCGCGGTGTCTCCTATTGTGCCACCTGCGATGGCTTCCTTTTCCGTGGCCGTGACGTGGCGGTGGTGGGAGGGGGTGATACTGCTATCACTGATGCCTTGGAGTTAAGCCAGCATGCCGCCAAAGTCTACGTCATACATCGGCGGGACCAGCTTAGGGCAGGGCAGATTCTGCAACACCAGGCTTTTGCCCAGCCCAAACTGGAATTCATTTGGGATACGGTGGTAGAAGAGGTCAGTGGGCAGGGAGCAGTCAGCGGCCTTAAGCTACGCAATGTGAAAACTGCTGAGCTTTGTACCCTAGGGGTGGATGGCATCTTTGTTGCCATAGGGCTTGAGCCTAACAGCCAATGCTTCGACGACATAGTGGACCTCGACGAAATGGGGCAAATTATGACTGATGAGTTCATGGCCACCTCGGCACCTGGCATCTTCGCCGTCGGTGACATACGTAGGAATTCAGCTCGCCAGGTGGCGACCGCAGTGGGCGACGGTGCCACAGCGGCTACGTCTGCTTTCAAATACCTTCAAGAGAGACGCTAGCCCCCTTTTCACTCCCGAATTAGCGCCGCAGATAAGGTAGCCGCAGCAAGATTCGACCCCGCAGCCAACCGAAGCAATACACTCTCTAGCTTCCCCCTAGTTCTGCCCGTAACCTTCGGAGAAGTTCCCATTCACTACCGGCGTGTGCTTCAATCAGCTTACGTGTGTGGCGAATGTAGGCGCGCAAACCATATGCCTTTCCCTCCCATAAGCCACCAGACAAACCACCGGTTGCCAACTCGGCCGCATTCTCTCTTGATCTAGCAATGCGGTCCCTAAGCTCTTGGTGCTCATCTAGCAAAACAGAAAAGGCTGAATCAAGCATCCTGTGAGGACGCTTCTCAAATGCAGCCAAGAGGGCCTTCTCCTCACGATCAAAATGCCCCTGAAGCACTTTGTCTACCCTCTCCAGCGACTGCTGTAAATCGTTCAGGCTTCGCTTCTGGTCGCCTGGCCTCCCTGGCACAAAACTCTCCACCGGTCTGTCCAGCTCCAACGTCGCAGTTAGGTCGTTGGCTATACCTTCGGAGGTCTGGACACCGAGCATGATTTCCTCATGCTCTTTAAGGATCTGGTCAATTAGTGAAAGAGTCTCGTTCACAGGTTCACCTCCCAAAAAGTCTTGCACCAAGTTGCCTTAATCATAACCTTCAGTCACAGCCCAGTCAAACCTAGTCCCCACGTTACCTAAGCCTGAAGCCGATTTACAGGCCGCCCCGGCCAGTGTTTGAGTCTCATAGGCGCTAAGCTTTATGCCAACCACCTACCAGTACACAAGCGCCTGCTTAATCCACACCTCCAGAGGTATTTTATTCTGACCTGTCCGCATGTATAATTGGAGTAGGAAGCTACAGTTACGGATAGTGTGACATCGCAGGGACTGACAGCCAAGCTTTGACTCCCACCGGGCAAGAAAACGCGGTGGACGTCTCCGTACATAGCCGAAACCAACAAGACTCGAATCAAGGACGCGGTGAGATAGACTCGAAACCCATGAATGCGCTGACATTGCTGACACGGCTACAGGAAACGCGGGGCAATTCAATGGTTGGAACAGTACCCGAATCAATTCGGATACACCAAACTCGGTGCCCGGGTCCTGGGAGCAAGCCATAACTCAATTCTGTTTGATAACGAGGGAGGAAGCCAAATGGAAACCATACTGCAATGGGGCATTGATCTCATCATCACCATCCAGCAAATCCATGGGCCGGCCTTGGACAGTATCTTCCGCGCTATCACCTTCATGGGCGAGGAGGAATTCTACCTTGTTATCTTGCCGTTGCTTTTGTGGTGCGTAGACTTTCGGTTGGGCGCGCGTCTGGGCGCCCTGTTCTTGCTGTCGACCTACTTCAACTTCGGTATCAAAGACCTGTGCCGCCAACCACGCCCCTTCGAACTCGACGCGAGCCTGAAGCTCGCCGATGCCGAAGGGTACGGGCTCCCCAGTGGCCACTCACAGTCCGCCGTTGTCGTCTGGGGCAGCATCGCTGCCTGGGCACATAAGAACTGGGTTTGGGCGGTGGCTACCGTGCTGATGCTACTGATCGGCTTCTCCCGTATCTACTTAGGCGTGCACTTCCCTACAGACGTCCTTGCCGGCTGGGCAATCGGCACCGTACTGCTGTGCCTCTGCCTAGCTGTACAATTGCGGGTTGAGGAGTGGTTGGCGAAGCTGAGGCTGCGCACACACATCCTGCTAGCGCTTGCAGTGCCTCTCCTTCTGCTTGCGATACATCCCACCAAGGACACCGTCACAGCTCTGGCACCGCTAGCCGGCATGGGAATAGGGCTGGCGTTGACGCACCGGTATATTCCCTTCAGCGCCCGCGGGCCTTGGTGGCAGCGCGCCGTGCGTTTGCTTCTCGGCGGCGCAATCGTCGCTGCCCTCTATCTAGGTCTCAAAATGGTGTTTCCCGGCGAGGAGTCGCCTTTCTACCTCGCCTTCCGCTTCCTGCGTTATGGGGTCGTTGGCCTATGGACCACTTCAGGTGCGCCATGGCTCTTCCGGCTGGTGCGGCTGACGCCAGAACCCAACGGGCACGCCTGACTACGTGTCAGCCTGTGAAATCCCCATTTCAACGCCACCGAGAAGAAACCTCGCAACACCTGATACGCTGGTTACGAATAAAGCAGCAGTCACCCGCCAAACGTATACCACAAAACACACTTTGACGGAAAACTCCAGAGGTGTTATCATTGTCAACGGCCTGTCGCGGGCTGTGTCCCAACCACCCACACATATCCTGAAAGGAGTGACCAATGATCTCATTTAGCCCCAGTGAAGAGCAGCAGATGATCGTGAATATGGTGAAGCAGGTTGCCACAGATGAGTTCCGGAAAGTCTACAGGGAGGCCGACGAAAGCGAGGAGATTCCCGCCCATGTCGTGGACACTGCCTGGCAGATGGGCTTTATTTCTAGCGGCATCCCCGAAGAGCACAATGGGCTTGGGGGAGAGCATTCGGCCATCACAGGTTCTCTCATCGCTGAAGAACTTGCGTGGGGTGACCTCTCCATGGCGATGCATAGCCTCTGCCCCGCCCTGGTAGCCTACCCCATACTGGAGATGGGGACTGCAGAGCAGAAAAGCAAGTACCTGCCTGCTTTCTGCGGTGACAAGTACAAGCCGGCCACGGCTGCTCTTATTGAGCCCCGCTTCAATTTCGACCCCTCCGCCCTATCAGCGACCGCCCACTTCAATGGCAGTGACTACGTCGTGAGCGGTGACAAGTGCTACGTTCCTTTAGCAGCCGATGCTGAGTTGTTGCTGGTCTACGCGGCCGAGAACGGGAGTACCCAAGGCTTCATCCTTGAGAAGGGCGCTTCAGGACTCGAGATTGGTGAACGAGAGAAGAACATGGGAGTAAAAGCTCTACCTACCTACGAAGTCGCCCTCAAAGACTGCCGCATACCCAGGGAAAACCGACTGGGCGCTAAAGACGGGTGCGATTTCAAGCGAATCATCAACTGCTCGCGCGTAGCCCTCTCAGCAATGGCTGTAGGAGTAGCCAGGGCAGCCTTTGAGTACTCGCGAGACTATGCCAAAGAGCGTGTTGCTTTTGGCGAGCCCATCGCATCTCGCCAGACTATCGCCTTCATGTTGGCGGAAATGGCTATCGAGATTGACGCCACGAGGCTAATGACGTGGGAAGCCGCCTGGAAACTGGACCGAAAGGAAGATGCAACCAGGGAGGCTTCCCTGGTAAAAACGTACGCCGATGATATGGTGGTAATGGTAACAGACAGCGGTGTCCAGATCCTGGGCGGACATGGTTACATTCGCGAGCATCCGGTCGAACTATGGCTGAGGAACGGTCGCGGATTCGCGACCTTTGATGGTATGGCTATCATATAGCAGGAGGTATGACATCATGATCGATTTCGAACTCTCACCCGAGGAAAAAGGTGCGGTAGAAGCGGCTCACAAGACTGCGGAGGAGTTCTTCCGACCTATAGCTCGTTACTACGACGAACACGAGCACGAGAGCCCACAAGAACTCATTGACACGATGTGGGAGAGAAGAGGCGAAGGAGGTGCGAACGCCTTAGGCGTAGTTGGAGCACTCAGGGTCGAGGAACTGTGCTGGGGTGATGCAGGACTTATGAATTGCATTGCCGGGCCTGGTCTGGGAGGTGCAGCTGTTTTCGCGTCAGGAACACAGGAGCAGATGGGACGCTTCCTTAAGCGCTTCGGTGAGGGCAAGCCCGCGTGGGGTGCCATGGCCATGACCGAAGCTGGCTGCGGCTCAGACACCTCAGCCATCACCACTACCGCGGTGCGCGATGGTGAAGAATGGGTGCTTAACGGTGAGAAGATCTTCGTAACCGCCGGCAAAAGAGCCCTAGAGGATTCGGATGGCTTCGTGGTGGTTTGGGCAACGGTGGACAAATCGGCAGGGCGGGCTGGCATGAAGCCATTTGTTGTAGAAGCAGGAACTCCGGGGATGCGGGTGGAGAAGCTGGAGAAAAAGCTGGGAATCAGAGCTAGCGACACTGCTACCATCGTTTTTGACGATTGCCACATCCCTTATGAAAACATACTGGGTAGCCCTGAAGTCAGAAAGATAGACAAGACCAAGACCGTCGGCTTTCAGAAGGCAATGGCCACTTTCGACGCCACTCGACCCATTGTAGGTGCCATGGCCATCGGCGTAGGACGCGCTGCCCTGGATTTCGTCAAGGAAGCCCTGGAGAAGGAAGGCGTCGAAATACGCTACGGCGTACCGCGTCAAAAGCTAAGCGCCCTGGAGCGGGATGTCATGGAGATGGAATCCAACTACAAAGCGGCCAAACTCCTGACGATGCGGGCAGTGTGGATGATGAGTCAGGGCAAACCCAACAATCTGGAAGCCTCGATGTCTAAGGCAAAAGCCGGACTTGCGGTCACCAGGATTACCCAGAAGGCGGTCGAGCTGATGGGGCCGCTCGGCTACTCAAGAAAGTACATTCTGGAGAAATGTATGCGCGACGCCAAGATAAACGACATCTTCGAGGGCACAGGCCAGATCAACATGCTTATAGTAGCACGCCGAGTCCTTGGCTTTTCGAGAGAGCAACTTAAGTAAATGCGGAGCTGAGGTTAGCACTTCCCCACCACAAGAACAACCACACCAAGTGGTGGGCTCGGCAGGATTCGAACCTGCGACCAACCGGTTATGAGCCGGTCGCTCTGCCGCTGAGCTACGAGCCCGCAAATACTGGGGCCCTGTCCGCACAGCTCAAACACAGGCGGCTAGGCTGCTGCCGTGCCACAGTACCTACCCAGAACAGATACTTTCCCTTGTCGGCGTGTACGAAAGAGCGACCATAGTATATCATAGCCCCACGAGGGTGTGAAGCTGGCCTTCAGGTTCACGGCTTGACTAATTATTGTCGTTTTTGTAGAATTGGCA
>CAZTRR010000058.1:0-7930 GCA_964616785.1 uncultured Dehalococcoidales bacterium | reverse complement strand
TACCGCTATGTTAGTGAAGCTATAAGAACGGCTCCGCTACCACACAAGAGGGCGGATTGTGTAAATCCGCCCTAATCTGAGTCGCTCGGGCGAATCCACGAAAAGCCTGATGTATTTGACACTCACTGAAGTAGCTCCTACAATCTGTCGTAGGAGATCGGAATAGATGAAACGGTGGCAGAAAAAAAAAGGAGGTAATAAGTTGTGGAAATCTTAAGATGGAAGACAAGAATTTTGGTGTTATGGATTTGGATGGCGGTAGCTATGTCGGCCCATAGTCTATTATTTCTATTTGAGACAGGTGCAATAGAGAAAGTAATATCTGGAGAGATGGCAATGGGATCTGGAATGCTGTTACTCTCCGCTCTTTTCTGGCTGGTTCCATTGGTGATGGCTTTCCTGTCCGTGACCTTGAGTGACTTGGCAAATCGCTGGGCAAATATGATTCTGGGTATAGTCTTTACGGTTTTTAACCTCTTTCATTTAATTGAGCATTTGGCAGAGCCATCTGTTCACCAGATACTGATTATCGGTTCAACAGTTGTGGTTACAGCACTGATCTTCTGGTACGCATTGAAATGGCCTAAACAGGAAGTATGAGTCATTGATGAACAGAAACGAGGCTAATTTCTGAAAAAGTAACCGACGAGGGGGGCATAGTTGCGTAGATAGAATGCCGGCGCCTTGCCTAACACAGGGTTGCCGAGTTCACCACGCTTTGCCCCAACTGTCCTCGGCAGCTTCGCAAAGCCGCAATCGTTAGGCAGTGTTGAAAGCCTGCACAAATGTCCATCTTGTTTAAGGTCAGGGACAAGAAACAGTCTCAGGGATCTATGAAAGATATCAAGTCTGGTGATTCGGCTTCCTATTTGTCGAAAACCCAGGCTTAAAGCTTTCCCTCCAGGCTGTTCATGACCAGACCGGTAGGCAACTTGGGGTAGAAGTAAGTCGATTTCCCCGGCATCTTGTCGTCGGCATCGGCGATTGCCTTAATGCTTGTCACTGGAATTGGATCCAACAGAAAAGCCAGTTGGTATTCTCCACTTTCCACCTGCCTTCGGGCTAGTTGGGCATCAGGGGTGTAGGCGATGTTACCGCTTTCACCTAGCCCCACCAACTTCTCTATGACGAGATGCTGAACAATGCTGATATCTAGCCTCTGGTACACATCCGAGCGGTTATCGGGCATTACTCCCTTGAGGGATGTGGACTGGCGAAGTCTCAAACCTATGACGCTCTCTGGCTCCAATCCTAGGACTCTTGCGGCTGCTCCCTGGACCTTAGGCAGGTCGGTTTTACCCAGAGGAAGGCATAGTATCTCGAAAAAGCCTTCCAGCTGGCTCCTGAGTTCAGCCACAGCCTTAGAGGACATACCACGCACCAGGCGATGCACAGGCAAGACTATAAGGCCGGGGTCAGACAAAGCCACCAGTGTCATCATGATGAAGTTGAAAGCATCACTGCAGGAGCCTGATGAAGCGACTTGCCTCTCATCCCGGTAAGCTAACGCCGTCTCATAACGGTGATGTCCGTCGGCGATGTAGATGGGCTTGGGCGCCAGGAGATGACTGACTCTCTGCACGAACTCAGGTTCGCTGGACATCCAGAGCCGGTGCGCGTCGCCGGCTTCGGCAAAATCAATCAGCGGTTTCCGCTTCGTCTGTGCAGCTAACAGCCTGGTGGCTCTCTGTCCCGGGTCTTCGTAGAGACCAAGAAGTGGACTGAAATTGGCCTTACAGGCTCGCATCAACTCTAGCCGGTCACTCTTGATCCCTGGTACCGTACTCTCGTGCGGAAGTACAACCCTGTTCTCCCATGGCTCCAATCTGACACAGGCTATCAGGCCCAGGCGTTTCTTTCTGATGTTTTGAGAGGTGAAGCTATGTTCATGAATATAGAAAGAGGGTACAGCGTCCACCTGTAGGACGCCAGCGTTTAGCCACTGGTTGAAGGTGCCATTAGCTCGACTGTGTTTGTTGTCGGTCTCGGTATCTTGGGGCTGCGTCAGCGCGTGCTCGAGGCGGATGACATTGTAGTCGCTTTTCTCATAATAGGCTCTTTGCTCTTCGGGAGAAATGACATCGTATGGAGGGCAGATAACCGAGGCCAGCTCCCCCACTATTCCTTGGTTAAAGCGTATACCTGGGAAAGGACAGATTTCAGCCAACTCGGCTCCTCCTGAGAATATTTGTCAAATTCACAGCAACCTCTCCAGTCCACCCCACCATGCCTCCCCCAGTTCTTCGAGGGGTAGGTCTATATAGGCTCCTAATACCAGGCGCTTGCCCCCCACCACGCCGAGCCTTCTTACCCCTACGTGCCAGCGAGCGGCGAGCCTCTCCAATTTCCATGCTGACTTCGGTATAACTGAGACAATAATCCTTGATTGAGCCTCACCGAAAAGCGCCGAGTCTAGTCTTCCTTCCATCGTCCAGTCATGGCAGACACACCCAAGACCATTGGGCAAGCAGCTTTCTGCGAGGGCAACTCCCAGCCCACCGTCGGAGCAGTCATGAGCTGAGTTGACAATCCCTCGTCTGATTGCTTCGAGACAACAACGATGCAGCCGTTTCTCCAGCCCTAGGTCAATATAGGGGTTCCCCTTTACTATACCGTGTATCAGTTCGAGATATTCACTGCTCCCAATGCTACTATCCGGGACGTGGCTGTCTCCGAGCAGGAACACCGGGTCACCTTCATTCTTGAATCCGGAAGTGCAATGCCTGGCTATATCCCCGACAAGCCCCACCATTCCCACTACCGGCGTCGGGTATATGGCTTCGCCTCCGGTCTCGTTGTACAGGCTGACATTGCCGCTGATGACCGGGGTTTTGAGTTCCCGGCAAGCTCGAGCTATGCCGGCAATGCACTCTTTTAGTTGATAGTACACATCGTCTTTCTCTGGATTGCCGAAGTTGAGGCAGTCGGTAATAGCTAGTGGCTGAGCACCGCTGCAGACCACGTTTCTGGCTGCTTCAGCCACTGCGATGATACCACCCAGGTACGGATTGACATAGCAGTACCTGGCGTTGCCATCGGTAGTGAGCGAGATGCCTTTTCTTGTCCCTTTGATACGCAGCACCCCAGCATCACTGCCGGGGAGAACCACGGTGTTATTGCCTACCTGATGGTCGTATTGCCGGTACACGCAGCGCTTGCTGGCGATATTGGGGCATGCTAGCAAACGGAGAAGCGTGGAGTTGGCCTTCTTCGGCGATAAATCAGAAACGGAACTCACATCGAAGTCCTGCAGTTGCTCAAGCCAGCGTGGCTTCTTGACTCGCCGCCGGTAGCTAGGCGGCGAGGTGAGCAGACTCACCGGAACCTCGGTTATCGTCCTCGCGCCTTCCTTAATTCTGGCTAGCCCGTCGCCGGTCACCTGCCCGATGATGTCCGAGCGCAGCTCCCAGTGTTCAAGCACAGCTTTCACCTTCTCCTCATAACCTTTCTTCACAACCACCAGCATTCTCTCCTGGGATTCCGATAGCATAACCTCGTAGGCGCTCATATCTTTCTCGCGGCGAGGCACCTTGAGGACGTCGATTTCGATGCCACCGCCGCCTCTGGCGGCCGATTCTACAGCCGAGCTGGTCAGTCCGGCAGCGCCCAGATCCTGCATGCCCGTAATCCAATCGGTTTGGGCTAGCTCAAGGCAGGCCTCAATGAGAAGCTTCTCCAGGAATGGATTGCCCACTTGGACTGCTGACCTCAGCTCGCGCTCCTCCTCGAATGTTCGCGATGCCAGACCAGAGGCGCCGTGGAGTCCGTCACGGCCAGTATCGGCGCCCACCAGCATGAGAAGGTTGCCTTCTCCGCGGGCTGTTGCTTTCACCAGGTTCTTAACCTCGGCGATGCCCAGGCATAGGGCATTAACCAGTGGGTTCGCTGAATAGCAGTCGGCGAAAGAGACCTCGCCGCCGATGTCAGGTATGCCCAGGCAATTGCCGTAACCAGCAATGCCGCCAACCACCCCGCCGAAAAGATAACGATTGTGAGAGTCGCTCAAAGGGCCGAATCGAAGGGAATTGAGCAGGGCAATCGGTCGAGCGCCCATGGTGAAAATATCCCGAACGATACCTCCCACTCCGGTGGCAGCTCCTTGATGCGGTTCGATTGCTGACGGATGATTGTGGGATTCTATCTTCATCACCACCGCCAACCCATCGCCGATGTCCACTACGCCAGCGTTTTCTTCTCCCGGCTTAACCAGCACTCGCTGACCCCCTGACGGCAGTACTTTGAGCAGAGCCTTGGAGTGCTTATAGCCGCAGTGCTCGCTCCACAGCGCGCCAAACAGCCCCAGCTCCACTTCAGTTGGCTCCCTCCCGAGCCTCTCCACTATGAGCTGGTATTCCTGCTGGCTTAGGGCGATTTCATCTAGACTTTCTTTGGAGACTGGCACTAATCGACTCCCAAACTAGATTGCCGTCGCTGCTGCCGAGGATGGGCTCACAGGCACGCTCAGGATGCGGCATCATACCCAGCACGTTGCCGCTCTTGTTGATGATACCGGCGATATTATGCAAGGAGCCGTTGGGGTTAGCCGCATCGGTTACGTCACCGGTTGAGGTTGAGTAGCGAAAAGCAACCTGTCCGTCGGCCTCGAGCTGGGCCAGAGTGCTGTCCTCGGCATAGTACCTGCCCTCATAGTGAGAAATTGGAATCTTTAGTACCTGCTTCTCTCGACACTGTGAAGTAAAAGGCGAAAGACTGTTCTCGACCCTGAGCTGGACCCATTGGCACCGGTACTCCAGGTGCGCACTTTGTAGTAGCGCTCCCGGAAGAAGTCCAGCTTCGCACAGAATCTGGAAGCCATTGCAAATGCCGATGACCGGCTTGCCCTGGAAAGCAAAACGCTCGACTGATGCCATCACGGGTGAAAAGCGGGCGATGGCTCCGACTCGGAGGTAATCGCCATAGGAAAAGCCGCCGGGCAGAATGATGCAATCATATCCCGAGAGGTCGGTCTCCTTGTGCCACACATAGCCAACTTCCTGCCTCAGGATGTCATTAAGCGCGTAGCCACAGTCCCTATCGCTCCAGGTCCCGGGGAAGATGACTATGCCGAATTTCACAATAACTACCTTGAACAAATAAGGCGGCACTCCCTGCCGCCGAATGCTATTTCAGTTGAAGAGGATGCGATGGCAAACTTCAGCGCTAGGGGCTGCTGAGAAGCTCCGAGACAACAGCACTCACTTCCTGTCCTTGTGCTCTTCCCTTCAGTTGTGGCATAAGCTGAGACATGACTTTACCTTTGTCTCCAGGAGTTGTTGCCCCTAGTTCACTAATCACGTTGTGAGCGGCGGCCACAATCTCCTCATGGCTCATCTGCTCGGGGAGGTACTCCAACAGAATAGCCAGCTCCGCCTTTTCTTGCGCCACCAGGTCCTGTCGGTTGCCTTTCTCGAAAGCCTCGATGCTCTCATGCCGCTTTTTGGCTTCCTTGTCGATAACGCCAAGTATGTCAGAGTCGTCCAGAGTCTTCTGTTGGGCAATTTCCGCGTTTTTTATGCCAGCCAGGACTAGGCGAAGCACCGAGCACCGCATTTTGTCCGCTTGTCTGAGTGCCTGTTCAAGATCCCTTCTGATTTCTTCGGCCAGAGCCATCTTCTACCTACCCCTGGCGACCTTCCGCCGCTTTGCCGCCGCCTTCCGCTTTCGCTTTATGCTGGGCTTTTCATAGAAACTGCGGCGGCGAGCCGCGCTAATAACGCCTGCTTGCTGCACTTTCTTCGTGAACCGCCGCAACATGCTATCAAAGCTTTCTCCGTGCTCAATCCTTACTTGAGGCACATGGCATCACTCCTTCCTTTTGAGATTTGTTGCGCTTTTCCTGACAGGGCGTGGTCAACTAACGAGGATAGATTCTAATCTGTCTCCTTGGCTGTGTCAAGTCGCCCCATTTGAATAATAGAGTGCACAGTGATAATATGACCGCAACGTTCGGCAAGCCTCGAGTTCAAATGAACATGGCACACCGGTAGGAAACGGGAGCCAACACTCATGTCCATGCCGCAGACAATACAGACCGAAAACCTGATAAAGATGCGCATAGAGAACCTCACCCTCTCCTTTGGTGGTGTGAGAGCCCTGATAGACATTGATCTGGACATCAGGGACAACGAGATTCTAGCCATTATCGGACCGAATGGCGCTGGCAAAACGTGTATTCTTAACTGCATTAATGGCTTCTATAAACCACAGAAGGGTGAAGTACATTACGAAGGACAGAGAATTACTCGAATCCGTCCGGACAAGATAGCCCGGCTTGGCATAGCTAGAACCTTCCAGAACATAGAGCTATATGCCGGGCTGAGCACTCTGGACAATCTCATGGCTGCCAGACATGTCCTTATGAGGCAGAACACTCTCAGCACCGCGCTATACTTCGGGCCGGCCCATAAGGAAGAGATCGAACACCGCAAGGCAGTCGAGGACATCATCGACTTCCTTGAGATAGAACCAATCAGAAAGAAGGTGGTCGGCTCACTGCCTTACGGGATGCGGAAGAGGGTTGAATTAGGGAGAGCGCTAGCGTTGCAGCCAGGAATCCTGCTGCTGGACGAGCCCATGGCGGGAATGAATCTGGAGGAGAAAGAGGACATCGCCAGGTTTATTATCGATATTTTCGAGGGCCAGGGAGCAACGTATCCTGAAACGCCTGTTTTGAGAGACGGAGTCAGTTGTATTGTCCTGGTTGAGCATGATATGGGCGTAGTCATGGATATAGCTGACAGGATTGTGGTTCTCGACTTCGGACGCAAGATTGCCGAAGGCACCCCTGCGGAAATCAAGACCAACCCTGACGTCATATCAGCTTACCTGGGAAAGGAAGCTTGATCGTGCAGTCGCGATACCAACCCGACAACAAAAACAAGGAGGCTTGAGAAGATGAGTCTGAAAGAGGAAATCTTGTCTGTGGCCCGCGGAATGGGCATCGACAAGGTCGGCTTCACCACGAGAGAGCGTCTGGCTGATGCTCCTCCATCAGGTGACCTGGGCTACCTACTTCCCAGTGCCAGGTCCGCTATCTCGCTCGTTGTGGCCCTCGATAAGGCCGCAATAAGGGCCTACCTGAGCAAAGCGGACCAGATGGCCCACACCAGGGATCATAGAGCATCGTATATGAAGGTGATAGAGGCAGGGATGGCTATTCGTCAGCTACTGAGAGATAGGGGCTACGAAGCAGCAACGTCATGGCCAAATTTCGAATACAGAAAGGGCCAGCCATTCAATGCACTGGTACCGCCTCTATCGCACAGATACGTTGCCGTGGCCTCGGGAATCGGCTGGCTCGGCTGGAGCGGCAACGTTATCACGCCGGAGTACGGGGCCACCATATCGTTATCGTCTGTAGTAACTTCAGCGGAGCTGGAGCCGGATGAACCGCCGGAGCAAGGCGACTTATGCAACGAGTGCCGTCTGTGCGCCGCGGTCTGTGCCAGCCATTTCGTTTCCCCCAAGGAAGAGACCACGGTTACCATTGCTGGTCACACATACACGCATAATAAGAAAGCTCCTAACCTGAGATGTATGGTGACCTGTGGCGGCGCCAACGGTGTGAGGGACCGCGAAGCCAAGTGGTCAACGTGGTCATATAAGGTGCTCGATTTGTCCGGGCCCGGTGACGATGAGGAGTTTGTACGCAGGGTTCTTGAGTACGGCGAAGACCCGAACAATCGGCTACTGAGAGGACTGATCGACGCTGACAGTTTCACCCCGCCCGACCTGGAACACGCTGACCAGTGGGTGAACGTCCTGCGGTTTACCTGCGGCAATTGCATGCTGATTTGCTGGCCTGAACTGAAGGACATAAAGGAAAACTACCGCCTCCTTACCACGTCCGGCAGGGTAGCCAAGGGCGACACCGGACCGGTGGTAGTGCGCGATAGTGAACTGAGTGAATCCGCTGAGTCCCCCGTGGGTG
>CAZTRR010000057.1:0-8043 GCA_964616785.1 uncultured Dehalococcoidales bacterium | reverse complement strand
CGCTTTCTCAGATGCATTAAGCAGCGCCCTGGCATATTCCCGAAGCCCTCTGCTTTCTGACCGCGCCAGTCCTTGTTGCAGCTTCATGAGAGCCTCCCTAGTGAAGCCAGTAGGTCCCCGTTTTGCGATTTCGCGCGAAAAGAAGCAGTCTTCCGAGGCCAGGTTGCCTTCAACGTTTATGAATCCCTTGACGTGTTCACCATACTTCTCGGCGTATAAGAGACCCACCAGTCCGCCCATACTGTGCCCGAGGACCACGAGGTCACCCAGCTCAAGCTCCGCAACCACCATATTGGTGATCTCCACGAGGTCATCCATTCCAAAGGTTGTATCATCAGGATAAGGTGAGGTACCGCATCCTGGAAAATCCAGGGCCGTCAGGCTGTACTCTTGAAGCCCGTCAACCCCTGCAGCCCCCACAAAATCTTCTTTCGAACTCCCCAATCCCTGCAGATGCAAGACTGCACCTTTGTGTCCACCGCGCAGGAAATAGTCAATTTGCAGCGGTTGCTCGCGATAGACTATTTCTAGTGTTCCGTACTCCATCATCCTACTCCTTACGCCATCGGGACCCACTCACACCAGCAGGTGAAGCACCCTGACGAGGTCACTCATTCTGCAAAGCTGCCCAAGCCTGTCGGCATCAGGGATGGCCGGCAGAACCGGCTCGTAAAGGGAAAGGCGGTCAGACAAAAAGCCCGTCGGTTATCTTGTCCCTCAGGTTTCTGGCAGCTATCAGCTTGTGGTAGTACACCTTCTTGGTGTCTTGATCAGCCTGGCTCAGGTTGATGGTTCGGTAAGCATTGACGATTGCCTGCCATTGCTCAAGCAATCCCTTGTGAACCAAGTTGATGTCCCACATTGGTCTCCGGCTCGCCCACCAGAATTGACAGCTGTACAACGCTCTATCAAGTGAACCACGAGCCATAATAGCAGACCGCCGACTCTCTTCACTATCGCCAACTTCAACAGCCTTGTCAACCAATTCAAGGCATATCCCCAAGTGCTCCCACTGCAGTCGGTGAATTTCGTTGTCTTTGTCCCTCCACAAAGGATAGGGATTACCAGCAGCCAGATCTTCATGGAAGGTGCTCCATGATGATGGTCTCGGTTCTACAGGCGTACCAAGCGGGAAAAGCCTCACAAGTTGACCTACGGTCACGGCCCGTACCGCCTGAGCCATCTTGGTATCCGCACAGGAATCACCGCGATGATCAGCCGAAGCCGCAGCCCGTTTCGCGACAGCCAAGGTCTTCTCCGATGGCTGGATTTGCCCATAAACCTTGGCCAGAAACAACTCCTCCCAGTGCTTGACATGGTGCCCAAAGGTTTCAGCGTCCGTAGCCGTGACAACATATATCTCCCGTCTGTCTCCCTTGATCTGCATCAAGTTGTCCAGGAACTCGGCAGGCCCCACCCGGTCAAAAGATATTCTGTTGCTGACTATGTCGTCACGAAAGAATGTCATCAGACGCTTGCCGTTGTGTTCAACATAGTGAATGATATCCACTGGCCAGTTATCGGGACACGCGATACCGCTCAATACAATCCATTGATACCCGGAATTCACAATCGGCGAGACTATTTCTTTGCCGTAGCACATCTCAGGTGAGAAGAAACCTTCCGGTTTATAGACCTTGCCCAGAAAACGCCTATTGGTTTCCAGGTTCAACTGAATTTGCCTGTCTATCTCCTTTGGAGGAATCAACGGCAAGATAGGGTGGTACTTGCCACTACCGGTGAACTCTATCTGACCTCTCTCGGCCAATTGACCAAGGCCGTCCACAACGTCGTCATGCCCACAGTCGTGAAGCATCTCAGTTAGGACGCCGCAAATGTTCACGGTGACCTTAGCATGAGGATGTTGGAGCAGGACTCTTATCAGTGGTCGGTAGGACTCCTCGCAAATCCTGTGTAAAACGCTCGGGTCTTGAGTCGGCGGCTGGTAGAAATGGAGAACTTGCGCCCAGTAAATCATGTCTCTGTGTTCTGGCCCAGTTGTCGTTCAAAAGCGTAGACAGCCGCGCCCATCATCTCGGCATTGCTGCCCAGGCGAGCCCGCACGATGCGAGCTGTCCGAGCTGGCAGTCGGAACGCTCTTTCCCTGACAACCCTTCGAGCCGGCCCAAGCAACATGTTTCCCATCTTGGACACGCCCCCGCCAATAACAATCAACTCCGGATTGAAAATATTGACCAGGTTGGCGAGCCCAATGCC
Source organism: uncultured Dehalococcoidales bacterium (assembly GCA_964616785.1). Classification (GTDB taxonomy): domain Bacteria; phylum Chloroflexota; class Dehalococcoidia; order GIF9; family UBA5629; genus JAUVVE01. Next base: position 5,826 of record CAZTRR010000057.1, on the reverse strand, counting down.
CAGGTAATTGGCTGCTTTGGCCACTACTTCACCGGCTACCGGGTCGCCTCGCCTGGCCGCCCAGGCGACTGTCTCAGCGGTAATCGTTTCCAGTCTACCCTCAACGAGCTCAACCATAGAGCTCCTCTCGCCTTGACTGAGACGCCTCACCGCTTCCTTGGCAATCGCAGTGCCCGAAGCCAGGACTTCCAGGCAGCCAACGTTACCGCAATTGCATTGCGGCCCGTGCGTCTCTATTGTCATATGCCCCAGTTCCCCTGCACACCCGTCAGCTCCTGAGTAAAGCTTTCCGTCCGCAATGATGCCGCCACCGATACCCGTACTTACCGTAAGATAGATTAGGTTACTGACTCCTTTCCCGGCTCCAAAGCGATGCTCTCCCAGAGCAGCCGCGCTGGCATCATTTATGACACATACGGCAATGCCCAACTCGCGGCTCAGAGTATCCCCCAACGGAACATCACGCCAACGTGGCAAATTGGGAGAGGTGGTCACAATCCCTTCTTCGGCACGCAGAATTCCGGCAACAGCAATGCCGACGCCGGCTAGCTCAGAGGTCTTGAGTTTAGCTTGAGCCATGGCCCTGCTGAGCGCCGACAATAACCTGTTGATTACCGCTGTGGGGCCCTTCTCAGCCAAGGTCAAGCAATAGTGACGAGATATTATCTTCCCATCTGGCAAGACTACCGCGGCAATGATCTTCGTCCCTCCCAAGTCGACCGCTAAGGCTGGCCTCTGGCTAGTCTGGGGCATAGCCCTTACACTCCAAGGTTCTGCGGTAGAGCGACTCATATTTCTTAGCGGAAGCTCGCCAGGAGAAGTCGAGAGCCATTATTCGTCGTATCACCTTCTGCCAAGCTGCCGGCTGTCTGTAGGCATCCACCGCCCGGCACACAGCCGTTGACATGGCTCCGGAATCATAATCCTGAAAGACAAAGCCGGTACCGTTATCAAGGTCCTTGCTCAAATCCTGGACGGTGTCGGCCAAACCGCCGGTGCGGCGGACTACCGGTACCGCCCCGTAGCGCATGGCAATAAGCTGTCCCAGACCGCACGGCTCAAACCGCGAGGGCATCAAGAATATGTCACAGCCGGCGTAAATGAGATGAGCGAGAGCATCATCAAAAGCCAGGAAAGCGGCTACCTGCTGGGGATGTCTATCAGTCGCTTGTTTGAGCAGACCATTATAGTGCTTCGTGCCTTTGCCCAAGATCACTATCTGGCCTCGGGTCTTCTCAAGCAAGGAATCCAGACCATCGACCAAGATGTCCAGCCCTTTCTGCCGATGCAGACGTGATACCATCCCGATAAGAGGTATTGCGGCGTTCTCGGGCAGGCCCGCTCGCTTCTGAAGAGCCAGTTTGTTGATAGTCCTCCTGCCCAATTCTGAGGAGTCATAGCCAGCCGGTATATGAGGATCAGTGGCTGGGTTATACTCGGCGTAGTCTATCCCATTGACTATGCCAGAGAGCTCTTCCTGCCGGTAGCGCAGAAGCTGCTCAAGCCCCTCACCATATTCCGCAGTCATAATCTCTTCAGCGTAAGTCTGACTGACCGTGGTTACCACGTCGGCCGAGAAGATTCCGTGACTCATGAAACTCAGCGGCACTTCAGGCACATCTGCAGGCAGCGACTGCCAATCTTCCTTCAGCCCAGATGCAGCCAGGAGATCGTTATCGAAACGCCCTTGATAGGCCAAATTGTGAATGGTGAAAACCGAGGCACACCCATAGTCATTTCTCCTTAGCCACCAGGGGATGAGAGCAGTGTGCCAGTCATGGCAATGCACTATGTCCGGCTGCCAATCCAATCCGGGCAGTATCTCCAAAACCGCTCGACAGAAGAGGAAAAAACGCCTCCGGACGTCTCCGCCGTAGATCTCGCCAGAACTAGAGAAGTCTTCGCAGCCCACCAGATACACCTTGACCCCGGCGGTCAGTTCGGTGACTTCCAAAGACACCGGCTTGGTGGTCTTCATTACCTCCACATTAAGGTCAGCAATCACCGGCCTGGTGGGATACCTGGAAGCATCTATGACGCCATATTTCGGCATCACCACCCGCACATCATGCCCCAGCTCACTCAGAGCTTTAGGCAAAGAACCAATAACATCGGCTAGGCCACCCACCTTAGCCAGCGGAAAAAGCTCAGCAGCGGCAAAGAGGATTCTCACTATGTGGTTTGACCCTCTCTCTTCGCCAGGGAGTGGTAATCTAAATCGGGGAAAATCTTGTCCAGCTCGCACAACTTGCGGCACAGAGTCATAGCCGCAGCATCCACCTGTCCCGATCCAGCGATATCAGCCAGTTGCTCAAAGCGGTCCGCGTGCTCCAGAAAGCGATTCTTGGCGTACGTCCCAGCTTGGCCAGTAGTCACCAGAAAAGGCCAGTCGCTCGACTGTAGCAGAACCAGTTCTCTGACCGACTGGTCCAGGATTTCCTTCATCGCTCCTTCGGCTTGAGGATACGCGGCCACCAGCTCTTCCATCCTCAACTCAGCTGAGTGGATAATTGGCCACATCCAGTCGGTATCGGCATTTTCCCACGTGAAATGACCACCACCCATACCCCACGAACTCTCAGGGATAGCGAGAACGTCGTCGGGCGGATGTCTACTCACGAACTCGCTGGCAGTAGTCAATTCTACTAGCTCGCTCTTGCTCAGGTGCTGCAGAACCTGTTTCAACCAGTCGACTCCCTCAAACCACCAGTGTCCAAAGAGCTCGGTGTCATAGGCAGCAGCGACGACACCGAACTTGCCGCTTTCTTGGTAGAATTTGACAAGCAGGTCCTCGACTAAATGAGCATAGTGAGAGCTGTGCTCGACAACACGTTGTGCTGCAGAATGGGGGTCGTAGTACTCCTTGTCACCCAAATCCACCTGAGCTCCAGTTACCTTCCAGTAATGAAGCCCAGACAGGCCATCCTTGCTGTGAAATTCCCGGTAATTGTAATCGCCTGGATAACCCCACTCGGCCGACCATACCTGCATGCCGGTGCGGTCATTCCGGCCGATGACAGCCACCTCTTGAGGTTCAACCCAATAGGGCAGGTAGGTGGTCCTCTCCGTCGGTTCGGAATACTGCGTGGTAGGCATTACATATCGCCGCGATATGTCACTATAGGGCCCAACAACTTCCTCCTTCGCTTTCCCTACTGGCGCACCACCTTCTATGGTGTGAGTTTCAGCAAAGAAGCAGCCTATGCCGAGCTGAGCGAGAAATGACTCCAGGCCAGGCTTAACATAACTCTGCCCCTGGCTCTCAACGTAATAGGCGGGACGGTAGCCGCACTCTGGAAGCCAGATGGACGACGGACTGACACCGAAATGGTGTTCATAGCTTGCCTTACCTAGCTGTAACTGGCCGTAGATGGAAGAATCACGTCCCAACAACGGCAAGTATGCATGCGTAGCCGCACCCGTAGCTATCTCCAAATATCCCTCATCTTGCAGTCGTTTGAAAGCAGCGATGATGTTTCTGTCCAATCTCTCGTTGAAACTTGTCAGCACCTGCCGATACCTGTCAAGGTAGAACTCAGCCAGATACTGGAGATGTCCTTCTCCAGCCTTGCCAAACCGTTCCACGTCAGCCTGAGCCCGACGGACCTTGTCTTCGATGAATTCCCCCATGTGGCCTATTACCAGCGAGTCAGCTAGCTGCTCAACCAGAACCGGGGTCACGCCTAAGGTCAACTTGAAAGCGCAACCTTCTTCTCTCAAATCATAAAGGGCATCAAGTAAAGGGATATATGTTCCCAAGGCCGCTTCATGAAGCCACTCCTCGCCATGCGGCCAACGTCCGGCGTTGCGGCAGTAAGGAAGGTGACTATGCAAGACAAAGGTAAAACCCCCGATTTTCATCTTCTATCTCCTATATTCGATGGCGCCGTGAACTTCTCTTAGCCACAGTGCCTCCACTGGGGACAAATTGAGAGGTGAAATCCGTATCCTCTACCCAACAGCCAATCTTGCAGTTGCGCCCAATCTTGACATCACTAGGTATCTTGGCTCCTTTTCCTACCACGGTTATGCCACTGTTCAAATACTCTGGCTCCTCCTGATTAGCTGTACGATCGTCCCCGTAACCAATATGGCATCCCGGGCTAATCCAAACCTGCTTGTCAACAATAGACCGGTCAACAATAGCCCCTTTACCCACAGTGACGTCTTCAAAGACAATCGAATCCTTCACCATAGCGTTTTCCTCTACGAGTACCCTTGGAGAAATGACCGAGTTGGCCACGCGACCATTGATGATGGCACCATTAGACACGAGACCTCTGCCTATCTCTGCCCTTGGTCCGAGTTTGACCGGGGGCATATTCTGGTACGCGGTCCGGATGCCAGTTTCTGGGTCATAGAGATTCAGCTCAGGCAAGTCAACCATTAGGTCCATATTGGCTTGCCAATAGCATTCGACAGTCCCCACGTCTCGCCAGTAACCACGGAATCTGTAGCCATACACTCTGTATTTCCCGATAATTGCCGGCAGAACATCATGTCCAAAATCGTGACCACCTTCCCTCTGCGCATCCTCCTCCAGACACTCTGTAAGCACATTCTTGTTGAAAACATATATTCCCATAGAGGCGAAGCTGCTCTTGGTAGTCCTCGGCTTCTCCTGAAAGCTCACCACACGCTCATTATGGTCGAGTGTGACAATCCCAAATCTCGAAGCCTCTGATCTGGGTACCTCGGTTACGGCCACGGTAACATCAGCCTGTCTACTACGATGAGTGGCTATCACGTGATCATAGCGCATGGTATAAACGTGGTCGCCGGACAAAATGAGGACTTCGTCTACTCTCTGGTCTTCTAGATAGTAGAGATTCTGGTACACAGCATCAGCCGTGCTTTTGTACCAGTCCCTGCTTGACCGACTCAAGAAAGGCTGCAGCAAGACGATCCCGCCGGTGGCCCTATCAAAATCCCAGGGCCTGCCAATACCGATATGCCGAGACAGTGAGCGGGGGTTAAACTGCGTAAGCACTGCTACATTATGAACTCCGGAGTTAGCGCAGTTGCTCAGGGAGAAGTCAATAATGCGGTACTCGCCACCAAAAGGCACGGCTGGCTTAGCCCTCTCCGCAGCCAGGACACTCAACCGCTCGCTGGCCCCACCGGCCAGAATCATAGCTATCACCCGGTTCATGGCATCACCTCCCCACTGGCTTGATTTCTCATTCTAGCCCAACCCCACGTATTTGTCGACCTAATGCGCCCGCAGGATTGGCGCTATGACTTTGAACCGGGCTCACCGCAACTACTGGAGTTGGACAAAACAGCGTTTGTCTATGTTAAATGCCAAAGGGCAGATTCGCTTCTGGTCCACATTGCGGCATCAGCTGAAATGAACCGTCGACGATCCGAATCCTTGAACCAACCACCGGAAGATGGTACACTCTGCATACTGAAATGTCAGCAAGATTACGGCAGGTGGAAACAAGAAGGATGGGAATGGATAGACAGGGGACGAATGTCGCGATGTCACGGCCCAAGAAGGGACGACAGAAGATAACCACAAGAGGCGCCACGCTCATCGCGCCAATAGTCTGTTCGATTATGCTAGCTCACTTCGGTGGAGCCGGGTGCCTACCCAAGGCCCCTGAATTTGACACTCTAGTCACAGCGGCACACAAGGATGTGTATAGCCATCTCAACCAGCTGGAGGAGCAAGAATCGAGGAACTCTGGTCCACTGGCCCCTCTCAAGATCAACGTAGACACCGTCGAGTCACGAACCACCTATATTGGAGCCACGAGACCTGAAGGTCCGGGTCTATCCCTAGGTGCCGTAGGTGGAGTTGGAGGTGGAGGTGGAGGTGGA
>CAZTRR010000056.1:0-8286 GCA_964616785.1 uncultured Dehalococcoidales bacterium | reverse complement strand
CCTACGCCTCCGTCATCAAGGCCTGGGTCGAGACAACGCACATTGCGCCACACAATTTCAGGCAGTTCCTCTTTGCCAGATTCTGCCCATTCCATGGTCGTCTCCCAGAGTGCGTTGATTTCAAGTAGGACGGGGAGCAAAGCTTTGGGGCACATGTTTCCAGTTGACTTCTGAGGATTTAGGAACGGGTCGAAAACCAACCTGTTACCGACCTCAACCCCGGCGAAACAGGCTTCCGACTTCACCACCTCGGCGACCAACTGATTCGCCATCGTCTTTGGAATATTGTTGTAAAGCTTCTCCAATCCTGGATGGAGTTTTGCCATGGCCTTATCATCAAGGCCAGTACTAAATTTGAATAAGTCTGCCGCTGCTCCTGTTAGCATTGTATCCTCCTCTCCAGACGGAATTACTACATTTGTTTCTTGCCAGGCCGGCGCGGCTTGTACACCGAACCTAGCATACCTGTGTGGAGCCAGGCCCCATCTCCCTTAGACGTGTGGCGCGCTGTTGCGCCCGGTTCTATTGTCATCTCCGTTCATGAAGATCTCTTCTATTGGCATCACCTCCCCCAAAAAACACGAAACCGACCTAGGAAAGGTCGGTTTCACTATTGGCTCCCCACTGCCCAAGTGACCAGTTACAGACAGAAGCTCAACGCCCCCGTTGCGCTACTACTGTTGCCGCTCCTACGCCATGCCTTGCCTCCCACACATCAAAAGCTGCTCGCTATGTCCAGGGTTGATTGTAGTGCTTATTCGGGCAACCGTCAATAGGGCAAGACACGATATCCCAGGCACAGTGCTGCCAATAGACTGCACCAAGTAAACCTTATGTCAACTGATTGCCTCCAGGAAGGCCATGCCATGCTTCCACAGGTCTTCTGAGGCTATGCCGCCATAAGTCCTTTCAGCCTGTCAACCGCCGGCGGTAGTACCTCGCCGATTCCCTCGTCGAACCGCAGATGAGCAACTCTATCCAGCGGGGTTTCACCCCGGTTAATAATCACCAGGCGAGCCCCGGAGTCAACTGCCACGCCGGGCATATCAGCCGCCGGCGTAACCACCAGGCTGGACCCGACGACTATGAACAGGTCACAGTTCCGCGAATGCCAGTAGGAATCGGCTAGCTCTTTACGAGGCAGAGACTGACCGAAGTCAACCACGCTGGAAACCAGCCTCCCGCCACAGGAGCATCTGTCCATGTTGGCAGCTCTATCTACCTGGGACTCACAACGACTACACCGCAGCCTGGCGACATTGCCGTGTAGTTCTGCCAGCATATCCGCAGGAATTCCTGATTTCAAGTGGAGGTTGTCGATGTTCTGCGAGATAAGGAAGGTTAGCTTGCCAAGTTTCAGCAACTCGGCGATAGCCAGGTGCCCAGCGTTGGGCTGGGCCGACGAGAAATCCCGCGGCTCGCTAGGCAACCCTTTGGCCTGGCGCGTCCAGACACCGTCCGGCCCGCGAAAGTCGGGCAGGCCTGACTCAGTGCTGATGCCGGCGCCTGTGAACACCACCAGGCGCTTTGCCTCGAACATCCACCGAGCCAAAGCGTCGATCCTCTTCTCCAGGTCTGGCACCACCATATCCCCTACTCCAAATTCTCCAGATTCTTGCTCAGCCTCTCGTTACCGTCAATTCTAGAGCTTCCTGACCTCTCCTATCAAGTCAAGTAGTCACTCCTCTCCACCAAGGGTAGAAGGGTGATACGCCACAACCCGCGCTTCACCGCTACAGCCTCCTCAGTGCTGGCCGCCGCAGGAGCATCACCAGACCGAAGAGAAGGACCAAAGCGCCACCCATTGCCACCGCCAGAGGCGCATCCAGATGCTCGGCGATCTCCCCCACCAAGAGTACGCCCACTCCATTGAAACCAAAGGTCATCACGTAGATGCTCATGACCCGCCCCCGCACCTGGTCATCCACATTAGTCTGAATCAGAGTGTTGTTCGTCGACAGGTAGGCCGTGTTCACCACGCCTACACAAAAAAGGATGCCAAGGGAGAGATAGAAATTCCCTGAGAGGGCAAAGGGAATCAGGCCCAGTCCGAATAATGACACTGAACCCAGGAGCAATAGTCCCTTGTGCCTGAAGTCGCCCAGCGAAGCAACCAAGAGGGAACCGATCAGAGCCCCCACACCCACGGCAGCCATCAGGAATCCCAGGCCACGCACACCCACACCAAGGACGCTCTCAGCGAAAACAGGCATCAGCATCTGATAGGGCATGCCCAGTAAAATAGGCACCGCTGCCATGAGTAGCAGCGACACAAGAATGGGGCTGCGGCGAATATAGCTCAGCCCTTCCGCCAGGTGGAATCGCACTGAGGCACTCGTCGCTACAGCTCGCACCCCGGTTGGCGGCACTCTGAGCAGCAGAACTGCAGCGGCAATGTAGCAAAACACCACCACACAGTAGGCACCGGCTATGCCGACAATGCTCGCCAGTAAACCGCCAATGGCGGGAAAGACAACCCGGCTCAGATGGGTCGCCCCGCCACCGATAGCGATTGCATTCATAATGCGGTGCTTCTCCACAAGCTCAGGGACAACGGCCTGACGAGCAGGCAAGCTGAAAGCAAAGATGGTGCCGCTCAGCACAGAAGCAACAACCAGGTGCCACAACATAATGGCATCGGTGAAGATTAGAATGGTGATCACCACGGCAAGTAAGGCACTGGCTGACTGAGCAGCTATCATCAGGTTTCGCTTGTCCACGCGGTCGGCGACCACACCACCTATTGGGGCAAATGCTATTAGCGCCACCCCCGCAGAAGCGCTCACGAGCCCCAGGGCACGCGGGGAACCGGTTAACTCGTAAACCAGCCACCCCCGTATCAAGATATGCATGTTGAACGCTGCCATAGAGGACAGCAGGCTAAGCCAGAACCAACGGTAGCTGACAACCTGAAACGCATCGAACGTCGTCAGCCATCCCTTACGGGTACCGCGTGCCTCGGTGTCTTTGCCTGGGGTTCTATGCTTTGCAGACATGAGAAAGCCACGACGGCATTAAACGGGGAACTAGCATTTAGAGGGCCAGGCGGGCTTACAACCTCTTCACCTTGCCTTCAAGAGGTTGGTTGAGTCAAGAGGCGCTTTGGCCAAATGATCCGCGCGGAGCCGTTGGCCATCTATGCTACATCTTCCCGCAACGAGCTGTCAAACCAGCATTGGCCTGGATAAGATGGATTGTTTGGCTTTCCATCTTGTATAATAGGTCTGGACGAATTGAGAACACTGCCAAAAGCCACGGGCAAATCTCAAAAGGAGAAGGCTATGGAAGATAGGGTCGCGATCTTCATAGACGGCAGCAATCTGTATCACGCTCTACGCAGCAACTTCGGACGGTACAACCTCAATTTCGCTGAGTTCGCCAGCAAGCTCTGTGGCTCCAGACGCCTGTTCCGAACATATTACTACAACATCCTGCAGGACCCGATTCAACGGCCTGACGGTCATCGAGAGCAGCAGGAGTTTCTCGACGCCCTGCGCAAGACGCCATATCTGGAGGTCCGGCTAGGAACTACCAAAGTGTCGCAGGGTATCGCTGTTGAGAAGGGTGTTGATGTCATGCTGGCTACAGACCTGCTGTATTTCGCCTGGAATGACTTCTACGATGTGGCAGTGCTGGTGAGCGGTGACTCTGACTTCGCTTATGCTCTTCAAGCAGTGAAGAACATGGGCAAGCATGTCGAGGTAGCCTACTTCGAGAGCGGAGTGTCCAAGGACTTGCTGAATGTGGCCGATAATCGGCATCTACTGAACCGGGGCTTCTTCACCGGCTTGTGGGCAGGTAAACGTCAGCCCCGACGCAGAAGAGCAATTGGAGAAAACCAGGAGCAAGGCCATTAAAGGCGGCAAGTAAGGCTCCATTGACAGCCAAGCTTCCAACAGGCAACTTCGCAGGGCCAGCAGGACACTGAGCGGTCCCTTAAGCTCCTTTGCGGTGGGCTTGTTTCCAGCTCTCGGCCTTTTGCATCAACTCACGAGCATCATTCAAGGAAGTCTCCGTATATTGAGGACCTGCAAGCATAACGGCGAGTTCCTCGATCCGAGCCTCACCCTGAAGGGTCGTGAGCATGCTTAGGGTGCGAGTACCAGTACCGTCCTTGTGAACATTGTGGTGTGCGTCGGCAAAGGCAGCGATCTGGGAAAGATGGGTGACGCAAATTACCTGGCGATTCTGGGCTAGAGCCCAAAGCTTCTTGCCAATCACTTCGCCACTCCTCCCCCCAACACCGATATCAATCTCGTCGAAAATAAGTACCGGGATATCGTCGGCCTCAGAAAGGGCTCCCTTCAATGCCAGCGTGAAGCGGGAGATCTCGCCGGTAGAGGCGATCTTAGCTAGAGGTTTGAGCGGCTCCCCAGGATTGGTTGAGACGATGAACTCCACTGTGTCAACCCCCTCTTCCTTGAAGGCATACCTTGCTCCGTCAGGGAAAGGGATTCCTTCGGGAGCCTGCTCTTGACTTATGGACACTTCAAATTCGACCTGAGACATGTTCAGGTCCTGAAGTTCTTGCTTCACTTCAGCCACCAACTTGCCGGCTGCTTGCAAGCGCGCCCTTGAAAGGTCAGAAGCTATGCGCCCCATTTCCTCTTTGAGACAACTGCGCATCTCTTCAAGTTGAGCACGCCTTTCGGAAGAATGAGTGAGTCCTTCCAACTCTCTTTCTGCCTTTCCCAGGTAATCAAGAACCTCAACAGTGGTCTGCCCATATTTCGTCTTCAGGTTTCTGATAAGCTCCAACCGCAATTGTATTTCTTCGAGCCGTTTCGGATCATACTCCAGCCTGTCACTATAGGAGCGGATATCCCGCGCCACCTCCTCAAGCCCATAGACGGTCTCCTCCAGGAAGTGCAGTTGCTGCTTGAGAGAGGCGTCCAGGTCGACTAGCTGCTTCATCGCTCGCACTGCTTCACTCAACTTGTCCAAGGCTGGGCCTGAAGACTGCGAGGCATCCTCTGCATATAGGGCCTGACACGCCTCATAGGAAAATGACTTCAGCTTCTCAATAGAAGAAAGAACACTTCGTTCTCCCTCAAGCTCCTCCTCCTCGCCATCCCTCAAGTTAGCCCGCTTTATCTCATCTACTTGAAAGTGCAGGAATTCCTCACGGCGAGCCATGTCCCTTTCTTCTTCGGCTAGCACCTTAAGTTCATGTTCCGCCTTATGGAATTCTAGAGCTTTAGCGCTGAAGCTATTCCGCAGGTCCAGGGTATGGGCATAGGAATCCAGGAAATCGAGATGATATCCCTTTTCAAGGAGGGACAAATGTTCACTCTGCCCGTGGATATCGACCAACAAGCGTCCAATTTGGTTCAGAAGCCCTTTGGGTACTACATGCCCGTTCACCCGAACAACACTGCGCCCCTGCCTTCGAAGCTCGCAACTTATCACCAGCGTTTCATCATCGGTTTTCAGCCCTTTCTCTGCCAGGAGCTCTGCAAGCCGGGAAATGCTCTCTTCTGGACGGAGGGCAAAAACCCCTTCAATTCGAGCTTCATCGGCTCCAGACCGGATAACTTCTTCGTCCAGTTTCCCGGACAATAGCGCCTCCACAGCATCAATCACCAAAGACTTCCCCGCCCCGGTTTCGCCGGTAATCACATTTAGCCCCTCACTCAAGCGCCAATCCATCTCTTCGATAATCCCGAGACCTTTGACTGCCAATTCAAGCAACAATTTACTCTCTCCTAGATTGGAAGGAAAGGCTACTTCCACTACTCAAGACGTCTAGACTCCTAGCCTAGAAGCCTGTTGCGGATAACTCAGACAGGCTCCCTGAGCCTTGCTCATCGGCACTGGCTACATTTTACCACGTGCGGCGAAAAACGGCTGAGCGCTGTGCATTGGGAAATGGGGAATGGTCACTACAACCCACACCAAGTCAGAAGGCTGAAAGGTAATGTCAACCTCGGTCCACTGCACATTCTGAGCCGTGGGGAATTCCAAAAAACCGCGGCGTCCATTTGATTATTTGAACTGATGCCGCAGGAACGCCTCCGTGCTATAATAAGATTTGCAGTAACTCGGGAAGGAGGTTGAAGGTGGCAAATAATACCAAGGTTTATATCAAAGACAAGTGGAAGCCCCTCGTATGGGGCCTAGCACCTATAGCCATCCTGGCTATCGTATTCGCTCTGCCTGTCAAGACAGTGCCGGTGCAGACAACGGAAACATACTGGGACGTTGAGATGAAGAGCGAGCCCTACACCGTAAGCGAAAGTTATACCGAAGAGGAACCATACACCACAACCGAAACTCGCACCGAGACTGTCTATGATTCATATGTCTACTCCGGCAGCTGGTCGCACGACTTCCAGGTCGATAAACCGAGTTCCACCGTTTCTGTAGAATTCCGCGGCTATTCTTATTACCCTTACTACTCACAATACTATATATCCTGCCCCGGTGATGACGTGTCATCCTGTTCCATATGGCCCTACTACTATAGTGGCTGGGGCGGTGGCCAGGCTAAGGTAATCATCAAAGTAAGTTACCCCGAGGAAGTGACTAAACACCGTACCGTCACCAAATACAGAGATGTGACTCAATACCGTGAAGTCCCCACTCAGGTGCAGAAGGAAAGAACAGTAACCGAATACGTGAAGATGTCAATTTGGGCTTATCTGTTCAGATAAGCAGTAACCAGATTGACAGTTCGTGCGAGACTACGATAGGATAGGTGCAACATGAAAAAGGAATTGATGGATATCCTGGCGTGCCCGGTATGCAAGCAGCCGCTCGAGCTCACCATCACTGAAGAAAAAGACGGGGAGGTCATCACCGGTTCTCTCCTGTGCCGGAAATGCAGCCACACCTACCCTATTACCGACTCCATCCCCAACCTGCTGCCACCAGACCTTGATACATAACGACCGTCTCTTTGATTGCCGTACTTCAAGTATGAGTTGTTTGACAAATGCGGCTGGGCTAGCTTACACTAACGCCGTCTTATGAATTCATGATGCACAGGAGAAGGGAGGTAGGATGCAACAAAAAAAGCCGTCTCCTTATGAATTGGCAAAGGACGCCCCCGAGTTTTATGTCGATGCTGTCCACGTGGAAACACAGCTATATGGCAGTACGCTTTTTCTTGGCGTCTTACGTGGAGCCAATGAACCATCTTTGACCAAGGTGGTGATAAAAGCAAGCCCCCAACTCATGAAGGTTCTGAGTCTAATAATCTCCAAACACGTCAGTAATTATGAAGAAAACATAGGTCCGATTGCTATTCCTAAAACAATTATCCACGACTTAGGACTAGAGGAGTTAATATGATAACTACCAGTGTAAGCAAAAGCGAAAGTGGTATCCATCTAGTTGCGCAAACAACTATTGGCTACAGCGGTATCGAACCGCTGTCTTCGCCCAGCAGCCAAAGCCTTCAGGATATGTACGACATAGCTACAGCTCTCAAAACGGAGACCCTCTATAGGGAGCAAGGGCAGGCCGCGTTCATCTCTTTAGAGCACTACCGTGAGCGCAAAAGAAAAGGATGAACTGTCATACGAAGTCTACCTCGATCCGCATGCCACAAAGAACCTCGATAAAATCAAGGATCTTACGACCTATTCACGGATTGACGAGGCACTCGAGAGGCTTAAGCATAATCCTCGGCCTCGGAATGTGAAAAAGCTGTGGGACAAGGTTTATAGAATCCGGGTTGGGCGATTCCGTATTGTCTATCTTATACATGACAAAGAGAAGGTGATTCTAGTCTCACTCATTGCCCCTCGTGATAAAATAGACTACGAGAAGCTGCCCTGACATTGATCACTGCGCTTCACGTTGGCCATAGTCAGTCAAACGTGCAACCATCCCATTACCAAAGCCACGATCCCCAATCTACTGCCGCCAGATCTTGAGCCCTAGCTGATTTCCTCAGGGCTGTACGTCACACAGCTCTGGGGAGATTCCCAGACCTCGACGCTTGATAGCGACACTTCACCGGGCAAGCGCCCTTTGAGCTGGTCATACACGGTGGCAGCGATATTCTCCGAAGAAGGATTAAGCTTATCAAAAGGCGGCACGTCGTTGAGGCAGGTGTGGTCGAACTGAGTGAGAATCTCTCCAAGATGACCCTTTAGCTCCGCGAAATCATAGGCTAAGCCAGTTTCATTCAGTGCCGCAGCCTTCAAGCTCACTACCACCTTGAAGCGATGGCCGTGCAGCTTCTCGCACTTGCCCTGATAACCACGAAGATAATGAGCTGCGTCGAAATGCTGCTCAACAGATACCCGATACATCTTACCTCCTGCTCACAATTTCGCC
>CAZTRR010000055.1:0-8591 GCA_964616785.1 uncultured Dehalococcoidales bacterium | reverse complement strand
TTGCGCTGCCACATCCTGATGAAACGCCAGGAGAATGGTCTCATTCGGTCAAAGACCTCCCCGTGAGCCTGAAGAAGACATCCTCCAATGTCGCCGGCCTGCGCCTCAATCCTTCCACAGAACTGACCAGCCCGGTGATCAACTCATCAGCGTCAACATTGAAAACGTGGACCTTGCCTCCCACATTTTCATATTCCAATCCACGGCTTTCCAACACGCTGACGATGTTGTTCCGTTCTTCCCCCGCGGCTTCGATCTCCCATATCTCATCACCGAAGTAGCTGGAAACGAGCTTCTCAGGAGCATCAATAGTCAGGACCTTGCCTTGATGCATTATGGCTACCCTGTCACAGAGGGTGCTCGCCTCTTCCATGTTCTGCGTAGGCAGAAGCTGCGTGACCCCCTGAGACTTCAGCTCAGTCAGCTTGTGCCACACAAGGTATTTGGCCTGAGGGTCAAGGCCTATCGTAGGTTCATCAAGAACAACTATTCTGGGCATGTTGATCAAGCTCCTAGCTATCAACAGACGGCGTTTCATCCCGCCTGAAAGCTCCCTGATCTTGCTGTCACACCTGTCTTCAAGCTGAAACAAGCTCAACACCTCCATGCTGCGCCGGCGAGCCTCCACCTTCGGTATGTTGAAGTACCGGGCAAACGTCATCAGGTTTTGAAGCACCGTTAAGTCCGGGTCAAGATTGTCCACCTGTGGCACTACTCCCAAGGCACTCTTGACCTCTCGGGAGTGAGCGTTCAAGTCACCACCCAGCACCCATATGTCACCACTGGTCGGAGGTGACACAGCAGTTATCATCCTGATGAGAGAGGTTTTGCCCGCCCCGTTAGGCCCCAAAAGCCCAAAACACTCCCCTTCCTCAATCTCCAGGTTCACGCCGTCCACCGCCACCAGGTCCTTGAACTTCTTGGTCAGGTTGTTGGTCTTGATAACCACCATTTGAGATGACACCCCATCCGGTAATAGACGTTCAGTCATTCTATCAGCTTGAGGTTATGTCGACAACCCGTGACCCGAGATCGCGGGGCAGCCAAAAAGCGATACGAGCCGAGACCGGGCAGCTAAAGACTCTGGCCTTCCCGCTCCTGGATTCAGACATCGCCGCATGTAGACCACAGACATTGACGAGCGAACGACAAATCTGGCACAATGGCAAGGCCGCAAACAAATTTAGGGAGGGTAAAGAGCTAATGGAGCATTTTCCTTGGTGGAACGAAGCACAGAAGAAGCTTGCCGAAGATGCAAAGGCTTTCACGGATGAGGTGCTGATACCGGTAGGTACCAGACAAGCGTGGAAGCTAGAGTACCCCTGGGAAAGCCTGAAGGAGATGGGCAAGAAGGGCTGGTTTGGGGCCCTTATCCCTGAGGAGTACGGTGGAAGGCTGAAGGAGTGGGGCGTTACCGGTACTTGCATTATTCTCGAGGAAACAAGCCGGGCGGGATTAGCTTCCGCACCCTACAGTTCAAGTATGATTGGGTCAGCTACCCAGCTCGTTCACGACGGGAATGAAGAGCAGAAACGCCGCTGGCTGCCCAAGATGGCCACGGGTGAGTTGCTGGGCGCCATTACTATGACTGAGCCCTATGCTGGTTCTGATATAGCTGGAATAGAAACCACGGGGGCCACAGATGGCGACCACTATGTAGTCAATGGCAAGAAAAGATACCAGACAGGCTCTGCTGCGGCTCACCTCTACATGTCTTATGTCAAAACCAGTGATGATCCCGAGGCTAGGCGAAAGCACAATCATCTAACCGCGCTCATCATCGAGAAAGGTACACCGGGATTCACCATCGAGAGGGTCAACGACCTTATGAGCCTGGATGGTGTGTACAACTGCTACATGGACTTTGACAATGTGCGTGTGCCAGTAGCCAACCGGCTGGGAGATGAGAACATGGGCTGGTGGGTCATGATGAGAGGCCTTAATGTGGAGAGGATATGTACCGTCGCCGGTGTCCTTGGCGGAATGCGTGAAGGGCTAAGATACGCTCTGCAGCATCTGCAACGGCGGGTTCAGTTCGGTGCGCCGACGGGCGAGATCGCCACAAACCAGTTCAAGGTAGCTGACATGCTCGCCAACCTGTCACTGGCAAGGCTCAGTGTGTACTATGCCGCCTATTGCGCCGACCTTGGCCTGGACATATCCGTGACATCCGCTGCTGCCAAGCTCTTCGGCACCACGGCAAACCTTCAGAATGCCACTGAGGCTGTTCAGCTAATGGGAGGCAACGGCGTCACCAAGTACTACCCTGTTGAGGGGATATTCAGGGGAGCCAAGCTTATCCAAATAGCCGCCGGAACCGATGAAGTGCTAAAGCTCGTGCTGTATAGAATGGGGGTGCGGGCCATGGCGGAAGACCTCAAGGTACCGGTCAGGGTCATGGACGAGGAGCTCAAGATACCCATGCCCCTGGGCAAGGTGCCACCACGAAAGAAAGTCGCCAGTGATGACGACGTCCTCAAGATGCTGGCTGAAGACTACAGGGTTAATCCAGGATTGCATATGACCATGGGAGACCTCAAGGAACGGTTAGACGCCAGTGATGAGGACTTGAACAGACGCCTGCTGAGCCTAGAAGAGAAGGGACTGGCAGGCCTATTCCGAGACAGGCGTGGTGCAATCGCCATGGCCAGAGCAACGTACCAAGGACTGGCTCAGGCAAATCCCTTAGAGTATTACAGGTACATCCCAGCGTGGGCTGACAAGAAAGACATGTTCTAGTTCATATCGCGATTTGCAGCAACTGAGTCAAGCGGCAAACGCCAATGTGCTGGGGCGAGACCACCAGTCAGTGCAGGCTTGCTCTGTCTAGGCACCGAACCGTCAGCTATCCAACTGGTAGCACGAGGGCCACGTGCGCGTAGGTCAGCTAGAAGGCATTTGTCAACAGAACTGTATTGTATTATCATTACATCCGCCCCAGTACGGTTTGACAAGAAGGACATACCTTAATACATCTGATTCCAAGAGGTGAGCGAAATGGCCAAGACGAAAGAAAAAAAGCAGCCACGACTGTTGTCGCAAATTCATGGTGAGAAATGCTGGCCTTCAGTGGACAACTTGTCCCCGTGTGAAGAGATTTGCCCAATTCACACCGATGTTCCCAGCTACGTCATCGCCATTGCGCAGGGCAAGTTCAAGGAAGCACTGGCCGTCATCAGGGAAACCAATCCCTTCCCCTCTATCTGCGGCCGGGTGTGTCATCACCCGTGCGAAACGGAGTGCAATCGGGGGCTCATAGATGAGCCGATTGCCATAGAGTGGCTGAAGAGGTTTGTCGCCGACTACGGGTTGAAAGACGGTAGAAGACCAGCGCCTGTCAGGAGAACCAGAAAGGAACGGGTGGCCATCATCGGGTCAGGCCCGGCCGGCCTGACCACTGCCTACGACCTTATCAGGCAGGGCTACGGTGTCACTGTCCTCGAAGCCTCCCCGGTTGCCGGCGGCATGTTGACTACCGGCATTCCCGAGTTCATCCTGCCAAGCCACATCGTTGAAGCCGAGATTGACTACATCAGAGCTTTGGGAGTAGACATCAAGACAAATACGCGCGTTGGCGATGGACTATCACTGGACCACCTTTCGAAGCTTGGATTCAACGCTTTTCTCCTAGCCACCGGGACTCAAGAGAGTGCCCAGCTAAGAATACCGGGCATAGACTTGCAGGATGTTTGCTATGCTCTGCCTCTCCTTCGGCAGGTGAAAATGGGACAAGCGGTACCCTTCAGAGGCAAGGTAATCACAATAGGCGGTGGTGGTGTAGCGCTGGACGCTGCCCGCACAGCCAGGCGTCTCGGTGCTACTGAAGTGCACGTCACCTGCCTGGAATCAAGAGGAAACATGCCTGCTTTCCCCTGGGAAATCGAGGCCGCGAAGAGAGAAGGCATCAGATTACATACATCCCTGGCCCCACAGAGGTTCACCGACCGGCACGGAGGGAATGGACGAAGGGGTAGCGTCGTAGAATTCAAACGCGTTGCCTCAACCCAGGTTGATGCTGACGGCCGGATTTCCTGGACACTTGTCGAAGGACCCGGGGGCGACTATACCATGGAAGCAAACAATATCATAGTCGCCATAGGCCAGAGCCCCGACCCGTCGTGTACAGACGGTAGCAGAGTGGAAGTAAGCCGGAGAGGTACCTTCGTTGCTGACCCCGATACTCTGGCCACGAACGTCCCTGGTGTTTTTGCCGCTGGTGACGCGGTATCCCTGCGTGGGACTGTGACCGAAGCCATAGCTATGGGGCACAAGGCAGCAACATCTATCCACCGCTATTTGCAGGGCCAGGACTTGAAGAAGAACCGAACAGTGCCAGCCAGAGAGGTCACGAAAATCGACCCCGAGACGACCTCTCCCTGGCTCACACACAAAGCCCGCTGGTCAATGCCATCATTGTCACCCAACGACGCAGTCCGCACCTTTAGCGAGGCAGATTTGGGCTATACCGAGGCACAGGCAATTGAAGAGGCGAAGAGGTGCCTGAATTGCCGGATGTGCGTCAACTGTATTTTCGGGCGCGGTCAGATATGCTTCGAGACAGGCTCGAGGCTGCTGAAATAGACGAGAGACAAAAGAATCAGGAGGCGAAGAATGTGCATTTACTGTGATCTGTGGGGCGATGGCATGGTCTGGTACCTCAACCCCAAGAACTATCCCCGCCACATGTATACGTTACCCAGGCCAGATGCCACGCCAAAGGCCGCTGGGGGCGAAGCCGACCCCGCTGGTTTCATAAACGCGGAGAGGGCACTGGTGGATGCCATGGAGAAGGGAGCTGAGGAGTTTGAGGCCACGCTGACCGCACTGAGAGACGGGATGGATATGATGCAGGGTTCGCTAGGTGGCTGGATGGGGCAGGCGGTGCCACTCAGGGATGCAGAAAGGATGGTGGAAATCGCCAGTCCGAAGGGATTTATTGCCTGCATATGTCGGAATCATATGCTCGGTCTAGAGGAGCGCAGCAGCCCACAGATGACCTGCATGGGGTTGGGGGTAGGTATGCTAAAGTGGGAGAGGTGGCCCGAGAGATATAAAGGGGGAGTCTGCTGGGTCAGTACGGAGGAGGCCAAAGAATGGCTCCGTGACATGGACAAGAGAGGTTTTATGCACAGCCTGATGATGTTTGGGCCTCGCTTTATCGGCGGTATTTGCAATTGTGACTATCCAGTTTGTGATGCCTTAGCGATGCGGATAGATTTTGGCTTTAACATGCTCAAGGGGCATCACGTGGCAATGGTAGATTATGACCTGTGCAACGGGTGCGGCATCTGCGCCCAGAGATGCCAGTTCGGCGCTCTGAAAATGAACGTCACCATCGACAAGGCAAACATAGACCAGATGAGATGCTTCGGTTGCGGTCTGTGCGAGACCGCTTGCCCACGCGGAGCAATAACCCTTGTAGAAAGAGCAAAGGTGCCAGCGCTACAGGAGGTATGGTAATGGTCGACAAGAGCCAGTTGAAGGTACCCAAACCAACGCCAGTTGACCTGGGCAAACTGCCCCTGAAGTTCCCGAGAATCGACATAGACTACTCAAAATGCACCGTCCCGTTTTGGTGCAAGAAGTGTCTCCAGGCCTGCTCCCAGCTTGTGTTTCAGGTCTACTGTAAGCAGTTCGTGAGGCTAAGAGAGTCTGACCCTCGAGAACCCGGCGTTTATGAGGTCGTCGCCGTACGGCGGGACAAATGCAACATGTGCAACAAGTGCGTCGAAGTCTGCCCTGAAGACGCCATAACCATTACCTACGAGGGGGTGCCAAGATGACAACCAAGTCGGAAGAGGAAGCCAAGGAGACAGCTTACCAGTTGTTTGTTGCCCCTCGACCTTATTCGTTCGAGCTCAGCACGGAGATGATCGAGTTGCTTCGCAAGGAATTTGATCCCCCACTTATAATCGCCAAATTCGCTGACGCTGCCGCCGGCAAGAAGGGAGCCGAAATCGATACCGCAGGCGAAAAGGTCTTTGGGGAATATGGCGCCGAGTGGATGAGAAAAACCCTCCAGCTTGGTGAGGAATATCCAGACAGAACTTATGAGATGTTGAAAGAAGCTGCTGACCAAACCGGTGAGCTGGTCTTCCCACATGTTCTTCAGAGGTTTATTGAGATCGCATATCTGAGCACCCAGCAATTCCGGATTCTGCCCATCGTGGAGAACTGGGCCCAGCGGCTGGTCTACAAGGTGACCAACTGCTACACTTTCAAGACGCTGCAGGACACGTGCGGATCGGAAGCAGCCAGCCTCTTGCCCTGCCGGCACGCCTGTCTTGCCCTGTGCCGTACCGGCTGCCAGGGGTTAAACCTCGACGCAACTGTCAGTATGGACGCCACCATGGTGAAGGACGGCTACTGCCAGTTTGCGATAGACAGGCTATAGGCATCTCGCAGGCCTAGCACAGAATCCTCTGCTCACGGTAGGAGACGCGGTGAGGTTACTAGATAAGGTAGCTCTAGTCACGGGGGCAGGCCGTGGCATAGGCAAGGCAATCGCCCTCAGGTTTTCTGATGAGGGAGCCAAGGTTGTCATAAATGATATCGAGCCCGCCTATGCTGAGAGCATCTCTGAAAGGTTGCAGCAACTGGGAAGAGAGGCGATGGCCATCAGAGCGGATGTCTGCGTATGGCCGGAGGTCAAGTCGATGTTTGAGCAGGCAGTGCAGGAATTCGGGCGGATCGACGTCCTGGTTAGCAATGCTGGAATAAGGAAAGACGCTGTTTTCCCCAAAATGTCGGAAGAGGAGTGGGATTCGGTCATCGCCGTCCAGTTAAAGGGGAGTTTCAATTGCGCCCGCGCCGCTCAGAAATACATGGTCAGGCAGGAATACGGTAAGATTGTGAACATATCCTCTCCCGTTCCCGCTGCTCTGGGAAAGCAGGGGCAAGTCAACTACTCGGCTGCCAATGCCGGACTGGAAGGATTCACCAAATCGTTGGCGCTGGAGCTGGGTCCGTACAACATAAATGTGAACTGCATTGCCCCTGACTTCGTTGATACTGAAATGACGAGGCGGGCAGCACGCGGGGAGGGGATGTATCTTGATGACCTGAAGAGATTCGCCATCGCCGAAATACCCTTGAGGAGGCTGGGTACGCCTGGGGATGTTGCCAATGTCGCCCTTTTCCTGGCGTCCGACGAATCCAGCTTCATCTCAGGGCAGACAATATGCATTAGGGGCGGCCCTTAGGGCCGGTGTAGTCGGGCTAAGACCGCCATGCACTTTCTGCCAGATACCGAGGACGAGGACGCGGCGGCCGAGCGCTACTGGCCAGACAGCTTTAAGCAAGTAGTCCAGAAGGAAGTCCGCCGGGCAATTCGTGCCAGGCTGAACGAAAAGAGCTTGCGGCACGTTCACAAACGACAGTTCCTCGACAGGTATCCTGAGCCAAGCCAGTTCGCCGATAGGCTAGCAGACATGGTAGTCATCGGAGCGGAGAACGGGGCTGACGAAGGATTTGACGCCGTGTACCGCGCGTTTATGACTGAGGCTCCACTGCCTGAACCTCGCCACTACGCCCGCTATTTCTGGCCTGAGGTCTTCTCCCAGGACCTGGAAAGGAGGATTCACCAGGGGGTCGCTGCTGACTACAGCCAGGACGACGCTTTTCAGCATGCTTACAAGGTGGGCTATACAGAAGCCTACCCCAGCTTCGGAGCGTTTATCGATGAGGTGGCGCAGCTGGTAGTGATTGCAGTCCTAAACGGGGTCGATGATATGTTGGGGCGAATCTACAGGTGTTTCGTAGCCAGGCGAACGCTGCCGCCAGCACGGAGAAACCCCAAGCGCCTCAAGAGCTGGTAGGCCGCACAGCCCAGACAGAAAAGGTGATGAGCAAATGAAAAAAATGGCGGTCTGCGGGAAGGGCGGCAGCGGCAAAAGCGTTATGGTCAGACTGCTGGCGGGTGGGATGCGGCGCAGGCGCCAACGAGTGCTGGTGGTTGACTCTGACGAGTCAAATACAGGGCTCCATCGAATGCTTGGCTTTGACAATCCCCCACAGCCGCTCATAGAATTCATGGGAGGAAAGAACAAGGTAGAGGAGGATATCGCCGCCAGGATTAAGTCCGGGGTCCCAGAGCATCTTGTACAATTAATGACGCGCGAGATATCGGTCTCAGACATCCCCACGCGGTACATCGTGGAGAAGGACGGCACCAGCCTGGTGGTCGTCGGGAAAATACTCATGGCTCTGGAGGGTTGTGCCTGCCCTATGGGGATAGTAAGCCGGTCTTTTCTTAAAGAACTGCGCCTGGAAGCCGATGAGATAGCAGTCATAGACATGGAGGCAGGTGTGGAACACTTCGGCAGAGGTGTAGAGACGAGCGTAGACTGCGTACTGGTTGTGGTTGAGCCCTCTCTTGATTCCCTCGAAGTTGCAGAGAGGATAGGCAGCCTTTCAACTCAGATCAAGATCGGCGATGTCTGGGCTGTTCTCAATAAGATTACTTCAGAGCAACTCGCCACCGAGTTGACGGATGAGTTGAACAGGAGAGACCTGACTGTGATTGGGACAATCCGGCACGACCCGGATATCTTCGAGTCCTGCTTGAGGGGGCGTCCTCTCTCCGGGCGTGC
>CAZTRR010000054.1:0-10094 GCA_964616785.1 uncultured Dehalococcoidales bacterium | reverse complement strand
TAGAGCGCTGCGTTGACATCGCAGAGGTCACTGGTTCAAGTCCAGTACTGCCCACCACGGTGTACAACAGCAAAACTGAAGTATCATCCCCCGTGCTTTCTCTCTATGGAAGCCATAGGGCTTAGGACGCGGCAAGCAGGTCGCGCCCATTTCATCAGATGTGCTGCTTGGGAAGTCGCTGAATCGGGCTATCAAATCGAAATGGTGAAGCTACTGGTTACGGAAGCGTGCACCATATTTGTAGAGGTTGAATAGAGCCTTGATTGATGCGTCAAGCGAGGAGTATACGGGAAATCGCTTGCTCTCAAATGCCTTCTTAGCCATCAGGTGATACCTTCTGTCTTCCTCGTCTTCCGAAAAAGCCTCAACCGAGATGCAGACCATCACTGGTTTCCCAATCTCGTCGCGAGCATATTCGCACCCGCTCACCATAAGGTTGATAAGGTCCTTGACATGAACTTCAAAGGCTTCACCCAACATGCGCTTCAGATACCTCAACTCGTCAAAATGCAGCACCAGGGCGTGAATGTTTTTGTCGACGGCTACAATTCCGATGGCATCGGAAAGAGTTCCTGGCATTCCCGGCATACTGTAATATATGGGCCAGGCATCTAAAGGGTTACCGATGCCCGTTCCGGCCGTTGGCACTATCTTTCTTAACTCACTTATTGTTTCCTCACTGAATTGGGGTACCTCCAAGCCCGCCTTCACGCATGAGTCGGTTTCAATCACGCTAAAGCCGCCGGAGTTGGTGATAATGGAGACTCCCTTTCCGGAAGGAAGGGGCGAGTAGGTGAGCGCCAAAACAGTGTCTACCAGTTCATCGTAGCTGTCTACTTGGACTACACCGGTCTGCCTGAAAAGGGTGCTCCAGGTTTCTGGTGAACCAGCCAGGGACCCAGTATGAGAAGATGCCGCTCTGCCGCCATGTTCTGTTACTCCGCCCTTCAGCGCTACTACCGGTTTTCTCCTTGCGGCTTTGCCCAGTTCTGATTTGAGGCGTTCCCCGTCTCTGGTGCCCTCCATATACAAGGCGATTACTTCTGTTTCTGGGTCCTGTGATAGGTATTGTAGGAAATCGGGACAATCGAGGTCGACGGCGTTTCCATAGCTGATTGCCTTGCTCAGCTTGATGTTTCTCATGTTCCCGGTCGATGCGAACAGCTCAGCAAAGGTTCCGCTTTGCGAGATAACTCCGATTGTCCCTTCCTCGTTCGAGGCATCGGCACTGAAAGACAGCCCGGATTTGGGGCAGTACACCCCCATGCAGTTGGGGCCAATCAGCCTGATGTGCCCCCTGGCCGTCTCCTTCACCTCGTCCTCTAGTTTTTTCCTTTCTTCTAGCCCGGTCTCACTGAAACCTGCGGAAAAAACATGAGCTGCCTTTACTCCCTTCTGTGTACACTCTCTCAACACCTTCGGAACTACGGGTGCTGGCACTGCTATGATGGCATAGTCAATCCCGTCTTCAATATCCAGGATGGTAGCGTAGCACTTCTTGCCAAGGAGTTCCTTATGCTTTGGGTTAACCAAGAACAGATTGTCCCTGATCTTTGTCTTCATCAGGGCTTGTGCGAAGTCATCACCTTGGGATGCTCCTATTACAGCAACGGCTCTTGGACTGAAAATGCACTCAAGGTCCGCTGGATTTCCTGTTTTCATGGTGGCCCCTCTGTTTGTGGGTCTTCAATGAGAAAGGTGGCTAAACTGGGAAAGGGTTTAGCAAGTGACACAAGACAATACAGTATAGACTTAAGCTGGGATCTATTCAACTCAGGAGGCCAGTAAGTGCACACCGACCAACAACTGACAGTAACAGCCGGGAACTGGGGCTTGACTATCTGTGGGGGCGCTGATAAAATTCGGCGATGGAGGGTAGCTGGCTTGGGGCTTACAGCGCCGTGTTGCGACGGCGCAGTTCGGTTGTTCCAGTCTGGCACTACCCACCATGGGAATAGGCTAACGGAAAGCACTCGCGTACCATCTCGCTGCGTCCGGCTGGCTCCTGACTGGAGTTAATGCAGGGTCGGCCTGTCGCTCAGGATGGCGCGGGGTTTTTGTTTAGTGTCGAGATTTGACGATGTCTGGTGAAGAGAAAGGGCCAAAATTGGAAACGATGCGCCATTCGGCAGCGCACGTGATGGCTGAAGCCGTTCAGTGCCTTTTCCCCGAGGCGAGGTTTGGCATCGGTCCGGCCGTAGAGGACGGTTTCTACTACGATTTTGAACTGCCGCGGACGCTGGTTCCTGAAGACCTGCCGACAATTGAAGCCAAGATGAGAGAGATAATTGCTGCCAACTCTCCTTTCGTTCGGGAAGAAATGGATAAGGCACAGGCGCTGCAGTTGTTTTCCGCCCAACCCTATAAACTGGAGCTTATTGCAGAGCTCCCCGATGAAACGGTGAGCATTTATCGACAAGGCTCCTTCGTTGATCTGTGCCGCGGCCCCCACGTGGAGTCGACCGGTGATATCAAGTCTTTCAAACTCACTAGCATTGCTGGAGCTTACTGGCGAGGTGACGAGAAGCGTGCCATGCTGCAAAGGATTTATGGTGTTGCTTTTGACACTGAGGGTGAGCTTGAAGATTACTTGGCTCGGCTGGGTGAGGCCAGTAAACGGGATCATAGGAAACTGGGCAAAGAGCTTGACCTTTTCAGCATCCACGATGAGGCAGGCCCTGGATTGGTCCACTGGCATCCTAAAGGCGCTGTGGTACGCCAGGTTATTGAGGACTTCTGGAAGGAAGAGCACAGGAAACGAGGTTATGATATTGTCTATACTCCACACATCGCCAAGGTGAACCTGTGGAAGACGAGCGGCCATTGGGATTTCTACCGGGAGAGTCTATACTCGCCGATGGATGTGGAGGGACAGGAATACATTATCAAGCCAATGAACTGCTTGGGGCACATTTTGATATACAAGACTCAGTTGCGCAGCTATCGCAGTCTGCCGCTGCGTTGGGCTGAGTTGGGCACCGTATACCGTTACGAGCGGTCCGGCGTATTACATGGTCTGGCGCGGGTGCGTGGCTTCACTCAGGATGACGCGCATATATTCTGCCGCCCTGACCAGCTTGAGAGTGAGGTGACCGAGGTGGTGCAACTGGCTCAGTTCATGCTGGATACATTTGGTTTCCACGATTACGAGCTACTGCTGTCTACCCGACCTGACAAGTATGCCGGGACTATCCAGGTGTGGGAGGAAGCTACGGAGTCCTTGAAAAAAGTTCTGGAACGCCTCGAGATTGATTACACGATAGACCCGGGTGAGGGGGTCTTCTATGGTCCCAAAATCGACATCAAGCTCAGAGACGCTTTGGGGAGGTTGTGGCAGGGCCCGACTATTCAGGTCGATTTCAATTTGCCTGAACGCTTCGATGTCAGCTACGTAGGTGATGACGGTGCGCAGCACCGGGTGGTGATGGTACACCGCACAGTGCTGGGCAGCATGGAGCGGTTCATGGCTTGTCTCGTTGAGCATTATGCCGGTGCTTTTCCGGTGTGGCTGTGTCCGGTTCAGGTGGTCATAATTCCGATAGCCGATCGACATCTGGACTATGCTCATCAACTGGCAGGTGAGGTTGGGGAATGCAACATTCGTGTCCAGGTTGATGACCGACCTGAGAGAATGAACCTGAAGATAAGAGAGGCTCAGCTAGGCAAAATCCCCTATATGCTGGTTGTTGGTGACAAGGAACTGGATACCTGTGCGGTTTCCCTTCGATTGAGGACTGGGGAAGACCTCGGCTCCGTACCGGTTGCCGAGTTTGTGAACAGGGCGAAATCGATAATTGAAGCTAGGACTGCAGATGAGCTTTGATTTCTTATCGTTGATGTGATATATTTCTCTGCAATGACCTGATTGACGGCAGGGGGGTGAAGAAAGACATAGTCAAGAGAATACGCGTTAACCGACAGATTCGGGCTAGGGAGGTTCGAGTTATAGGGGAAACGGGAGAGCAGCTGGGGGTTTTACCGATTGAGAGGGCGCTGCAAATCGCCGACGAGCGTAATTTTGATTTGGTGGAAGTAGCACCTACCTCGATTCCTCCGGTGTGTCGTCTTCTTGACTATGGAAGGTTCAGGTATGATCAGACCAAGAAAGAACGGAAGGCGCGCAGGAGCCAGAAAACCGGCTTACTTAAGGAAATCCGTGTTAGACCCAGGGTCAAAGACCATGACCTTGAAACCAAGATCAAGGTAGCGAGGAAACTACTGGAGGAGGGTGATAAGATAAGAGCGTTTGTGGTTTTCCGAGGACGTGAGATTACTCACCCGGAGCTGGGTGTGAAGGTACTGCAAAAGGTAGCAGATGATTTGAAGGACGTAGCCACTTTGGACGGTTCACCGTCCTTGGATGGGCGTATTATGAACTTGCTGCTTTCCCCGATTTCGGCAAAGCGAACCAAGGAAGCAAAGGTGAAGGAAGAAGTCTAGATGCCAAAGCTCAAGACTCATAAGGGAGCCAAGAGCCGCTTCCATATTACAGGCAGCGGCAGGATTATGCGCGTCAAAGGTGGCAAGAGCCATCTAAGGCGTAAGAAGTCGGCCAGGACCAAGCGCCTTTTTGATGAGACAATTCCTGTCCAGCCTCAGGATAGGGCCAGAATAAAGAAACTGCTGCCCTATGGCTTGAAATAAATTGGGAGGAACTGATTGCCACGAGCCAAAGGTGGGGTAGTCACTCATCGACGACATAAGAAAGTACTGAAGCTGACTAAGGGGCATAGGGCCACCAGGCATGCCTTGTATCGGCGTGCTCACGAGTCCATGCTTCATGCCTTGCATTATGCTTATTGCCACCGCCGGGAGCGCAAGGGAGATATGAGGCGGTTGTGGATTATCCGGATAAACGCTGCAGCCCGGGCCGGTGGGCTTTCCTATGGCCAATTCATGGGGGGTTTGAGAAGAGCTAGCGTGGCAATCAACCGTAAAGCACTAGCCGAGATGGCGGTAAGCGACCCCTCCGGTTTTTCCAAGCTAGTGACATTGGCCTCGGATCAAGTCAAGAGCTAACTCCTCGCGTTCAGCAATGGTGCTAGATCAATTTGACGAGCTTGCCTCTAGGGCTTTTGACGACTTAGACAAGACTGCCGATCTCGAACAACTCGAGGCTTGGCGGGTGCGGTATTTGGGTAGGAAGAGCAACCTGATACAGATTCTGCGTTCGCTCGCAGCTTTGCCACTGGACGAGAGGCGCGTTGCTGGGGCACGAGGCAATGACCTCAAGAGAGCTTTCGAAGCTAGGTTAGCAGAAAAAAAGGGACGTCTGGAGCAGAGTTCAGCCCTTGCTTTGCGGGCTGACCACCTCGATGTTACCTTGCCCGGTGAGGAAGTCCTCCTGGGTCGTCTGCATCCGACAACTCAAACACTTGAAGAGATGTGTGATGTTTTTTGTGGCATGGGCTTTCAGATTGTTGAAGGACCGGAGGTGGAATGGGAGTATTACAATTTCGAAGCCCTCAACATGCCGGCTGACCATGCAGCTAGGGACATGTTCGCTACTCTGTGGATGGATGTTGAGGGCGAGGCTGGTGACAGGCCTATGCTTTTGCGCACCCACACCTCTCCAGTCCAGATAAGAGTCATGGAGAAATCACGCCCGCCGATAAGGATAATAGCGCCCGGGCGGGTCTACAGGTATGAAGCGACCGATGCTACGCATGAATGGATGTTCTATCAGGTCGAAGGGCTAGCGGTAGATGAGAACATCACGTTGGCAGACTTGAAGGGCACTCTCTTTGAGTTTGCTCGCCGCCTTTACGGCGGGGAGAGAAAATGTCGCTTTCGTTGCGATTACTTCCCCTTTGTGGAACCTGGCGTCGAACTAGCTATTGACTGCTTAGTCTGCCGGGGAGCTGGTTGCCGGCTGTGTGGCAACAGTGGATGGATTGAGATTCTGGGGGCTGGTATGGTGCACCCTGAAGTTCTTCGGCGAGTTGACATTGACCCAGAAATCTACTCCGGTTTCGCCTTTGGTATGGGTGTAGAGCGTATTCCGATGCTTCGTTACGGCATAGACGATATTCGTCTCTTCTATGGTAACGACCTCAGGTTCTTGAGGCAATTCTGAACCTGGTTGAAGTCCTCCCCCCGGAGCTTAAGGATGAGAGTATCGCTTCAGTGGCTCAGCGACTATGTAGACATCTCTGCAGCAGTGGAAGAGGTGTGTGAAAGGTTGACTATGGCTGGGCTGGAGGTTGAGGAAACGAAGGTTGTTGGTGGGGGCTGGGAGAACATAGTGGTTGGGAAAATAGTTGGCGTTGATGCTCATCCGAATGCTGACCGCTTGAGGTTGGTAACCGTTGATTTGGGAACGCAGGAGTCTACCGTTGTCTGTGGTGCTCCCAATCTTGAAATTGGGGATAAGGTGGCTTTTGCCCATGTGGGGGCGCAGCTTATAGATGGTCATAGCGGTGAGGTGATCCAATTAAGGCCAGCCAAGATTCGCGGCGTGGTCTCCAAAGGTATGGTTTGCTCTGAGAAGGAATTGGGGATTTCCGACGAACATGAGGGGATTATGGTTCTACCCGCTGAAGCGCCTGTTGGTACTCCTTTGTCCGAGTATCTTGGCGACACGATCCTTGACTTGAACATAACGCCGAATCGCCCGGATTGCTTGTCGGTGGTTGGAATCGCCAGAGAAATGGCTGCTCTTACCGGTAGCAAGCTCAGTGTTCCTGAAGTTCACTATGACGAATTGGAGAGGCCTATAGACTCCTTTGCCTCGGTGGAAATCGCTGATCCTGACCTGTGCCCCAGATACTGCGCTAGCTTGCTCACCGGGGTTCAAGTAGGTTCATCACCTCAATGGCTACAACAACGGTTGCTGGCTAGCGACATGCGGCCCATCAACAACATTGTGGATATTACCAACTATGTAATGCTGGAATACGGGCAACCGCTCCACGCCTTCGATTGTGATGGAGTCCGTGGGAAGCAGATTGTAGTGCGCCGGGCTAACAAGAACGAAACCATAACCACTCTGGACGGAATCGAGCGAACTGTTGGCCAGGACACACTTCTCATTGCTGACGGGGAGCGGGCGATTGCCGTTGCCGGTATTATGGGGGGTTTGGATACGGAGGTTACAGCCGATACTACCACCGTCCTGATTGAATCGGCGAACTTCAATCAAGCAGTCATTCATCGCGGGAGCATTAACCTGCGGCTGAGTAGTGAAGCCTCGCTCCGTTTTGAGAAGGGGCTGAGCCGCGACTTGCCACTGGTGGCGCTAAAGCGGGCTACCGAATTGATGGCAGAATTGGCTGGTGGCAAGGTGGCCAAGGGTGTGATTGATGTTTACCCTGGTAAGCAACAGAGAGAACCCATACTACTTTCTGCTCCTCAGGTCAAACGACTTCTTGGTATGGAAGTGGAGGTTAGTCAGATAGCAAGCGCGTTGGAGCTCTTGGGTTTCGGTTGTGAGCAAACCGGGTTGCCTTTGGAAGTGCGGGTCGATGTTCCGTGGTGGCGCACTGATATCAATTGCACGGCTGACCTCGTCGAAGAGGTGGCTCGGATTATTGGCTATGACAACATTCCGCCCACTATGCTGAGTGCATCCTTGCCGGAGCACACGCCAATGCCAATTCTGTCTCTGAGGCGAGAGATACGGAGCGTCTTAGTAGGTTGTGGTTTCCAGGAAGTACTCACCTATTCCTTGACCAACCTGGAGATGATGAGCAGGCTTTCACCTGCGCATCGGCTGGTGGGCCCAACCCCGGCAAGAGTAGCCAATCCTATGAGCAGGGACCAGGAATACCTTCGCACCACCTTGCGAGCCGGAATGCTATCGGTTCTGGCTCGCAATGAGCGATACGAGGAAAATGGCATCAGGCTTTTCGAGATTGGGAAGGTGTTCTTGCCTCAAGGGAGAGACCTGCCGCGGGAGACGGAGATGCTCTGTGCTGTGCTGAGTGACCTACAGCGCGGCTTATTCTGGCGCGGTGAAGCGAAACCTCTGGATTTCTTCGTTGCCAAGGGAGTGGTCGAGACCCTTCTAGCTCGGCTGGAATTGGTTGCCAGCTTTGAGGCAAGTGAAGACGAGAGCTTGCACCCTGGGAGAAGCGCTGACGTAATCGTTGGCAATGAGAAGATAGGAGTCATCGGCGAATTACATCCCGGGGTATCGGAGGCATTTGAACTCTCGGGGACTGCCTATCTCATTGAAATCGACATAGACAAGGTGCTATCTCTAAGAGTTGGCGTCAAGGAATATCACTCAATTCCCCGGTATCCGAGCACGACCAGGGATATTGCGCTACTGGCGGATGATCAGATAACCTATCAACAGATTCATGCGATCATTCAGGGTGTTTCTTTAGTGAACCAGGTGGCCCTATTTGACGTTTACGGCGGAGAGCAAGTGCCAGCGGGCAAGAAATCCTTCGCCTTCAGGATTACCTACCAATCGCCCCACCGTACTTTGACTGACGAAGAAGTCGACAAGGTACAGCAGCAAATCCTCGACAGGTTAGCGCAGGAGCTAGGGGCTACTTTGCGGAGTTGAGTTGCCTCAGCGGGTATCGGGGGTCCTCTAGGGAAGACAGGCTAGGTGAGGTTGACATAAGCATGGCAAAACGACATTTCTTGGATTCGTTCTTCAATCCGAGGAGTGTGGCCATAGTGGGGGCCTCCAGAAGTCCAATGTCATTCAGCTTCAATCTGTGTGCCAATCTGGTTAATCTGGGGTTTTCTGGGGAAGTCTATCCGGTGAATCCCAATGCAGATGAGATCGTGGGGCTAAAGGCCTATGCCAGCTTGAGAGATATCGAGGGCGATATAGATTTGGTTGTTTCCGCCGTTCCGGCCCATGGGACCCTAGGTATCATGCACGAATGCGTTGAGAAGAAGGTCAAGGGGGTCGTAATTGTATCCGGTGGTTTCTCCGAGGAGGGAGAACACGGAGATAAAATACAGGATGAAGGTGCTTATCTGTTGAAGCGAAACGGCGTTAGGGCGATTGGGCCGAATGCCCTTAGCCCGATCAATAGTTCAAATAACCTTGCGGTTAGCTTTGTGCCAATTGAGAAATTGGCTCGGGGGGGTGTATCTTTTGTCTTTCAATCCGGTCTATATGAGCCCAGGCTTAACTGGATTGTTTCAGATTTCCACGTTGGTATCAGCAAACTCATTGACCTTGGTAATAAGATGGACATAAATGAGGTTGACGCTTTGGAGTACTTGGCGGAGGATCCCGACACGGAAGTAATAGCTATCCACTTGGAAACCGTGAAGGGCGATGGCAGGGAATTCGCGCAGCTTCTTGAGAACACTTCGAGGAACAAACCGATTGTGGTTTTTAAGGCTGGGCGAACCGCAGCTGGGGTGAAAGCAGCCGCCTCACATACAGGTTCGATGGCTAGAGGAAGCGATGCTGTATTCGATGCTGTATTGAGGCAGTCGCGGGCTGTTCTCGCGCAGACGCTGGAGGATTTCTTTGATTTTGCCAAGGCTTTCGAGTTCTTGACTCCCCCAAAGGGCAACAGAATTGCCGTCGCCTCTTTGACTGGAGGAGAGGGCGTAATAGCTACAGACATATGCCAGCGAATCGGTTTTTCAATGGCGACCCCGAACGAGAGAACCTTCACGAAGCTCAAGGCTGTTTTCCCTGCCTGGGAGATCCCATTGAATCCCTTTGACCTGGGGGTTTGCGTTCAGTTCCACCCGTTCGATGAGGTGTACAGTGTCTTCTTGGAATCCATGCTGGACGACGAGAATGTGGATTGTGTGGTGGTTGGGGTGCCCCCATTCGGTCCCTTGCTGACGACTGATGAAGCTCTTGCGGCTTTCTCGTTGGGAAAGAAAAAAGGGAAACCTGTCGTTCTGTGGCCGCATGCGATGAGTGCCTCACTATACGCAGCCGTTGAAAAGCTGGAATCGAGTGGTGTGCCTGTATTTCCGTCGGCGGCAAGAGCCATTAAGGCTCTGTCCGTTGTCTACGGGTACAAGACTGTTGGGGATGGGGCCACTTAGGAATGCCCTGCTATTGAGTTGTCCGCTCAATCCAGGCCTTATTGTGAACGGAGCGACCAGTCCTCGGGCCCTTCGCTTTGCAGTGCCTATACTGAGTGAGATTCTTCGGTCAC
>CAZTRR010000053.1:6575-11134 GCA_964616785.1 uncultured Dehalococcoidales bacterium | reverse complement strand
TTCGATCCGATATGGTTGGGTGTGATAATTGTCCTGGTCACCGAGATAGGCGTGATTACCCCACCAGTAGGAGTAAACGTGTACGTAATCAAGGGAATTGCTGAAGGTGTCCCCCTTGAGACTATTTTCAAGGGGATATTGCCTTTCCTCGGAGCACTGATCATCGCCGTCGGCATACTGATGGCCTTCCCTCAGATTGCCACCTTCTTACCCAGTTTAGCTACATATTGACGTGATAGCTTGGCACGTTCTTAGGAAGACGAGCTAAGAAATGACTACGATATCAGAACTGCTGGCCAGAAACGCGAGAACGCATCCTCATGATACAGCACTCATCGAACTGAAGCCCAGCAAAAAAATCAGAAACCAAATCACCTGGAAAGAGTTTGATGAAAGGGCAAACGCGGTAGCCAACGCCCTTATGGACATGGGGATCAGGAAAGATGACAAGGTCATACACTGGATGATGAACTCCATTAGCTGGCTTGAGGCCTACTTTGGCATAATCAGAACCGGGGCATGGGCAGTTCCCCTCAATTTCAGGTTCGCCAGCAGAGACCTGAAATACTGCGCTGACATAGCTGAGGCCAAGGCGATGATTCTGGGAGAGGAGTTCACAGAAAGGGTAGAAGTTATCCGTTCCCAGCTACCCACGATACAACACTATGTTTTCGTTGGCCAAAACCCGCCTCTGAATATGGGTAGTCTTGAGGACATGATAGATGAGTCGTCCTCCAAACCAACCGACGTCCAGCTAGGAGATGAGGATGAATGTGGGCTCTACTTCACCTCAGGCACCACTGGAGCACCGAAGCCGATACTGCTCAGTCACAAGAATATGGCATGCGCTGCTGTAGTCGAGCAGTCCCATCACCACCAAACGTTTGAAGATAACTTCGTTTTGCTTCCACCCCTATATCATGCCGGCGCCAAAATGCACTGGTTTGGCAGCCTACTCGTGGGAGGTAAAGCCACTCTCCTAACGGAAATCAACCCGCGCTGCATATTCGAAGCCATTCACCAAGAGAGAGGAACAGTCGTATGGCTTCTGGTGCCGTGGGTTCATGATATCTTGGTGGCAATGGACAGGGGAGAGTTGAAAAAGGAGGACTACGACCTGAGCTGTTGGCGGCTCATGCACATAGGAGCGCAGCCTGTACCTCCCAAACTGGTTCAGCGTTGGAAGGAATACTTCCCGAATATGCAATACGATACAAACTACGGATTAACTGAGGCGGCAGGGCCCGGATGCGTTCATTTGGGTATAGAGAACGAGAGAAAGGTGGGCGCTATCGGAAAGGCCGGCCATGACTGGGAGGTTCGCATTGCCAATGATAGCGGTCAAGATGTGGCCCAGGGGGAAGTGGGCGAGCTAGTCGTCAAGGGTTGCGGCGTCATGAAAGAGTACTACAAGAACCCAGAGAAGACCGCAGAAACGATAAAAGATGGTTGGCTATATACTGGTGATATGGCTCGGGTGGATGGCGAGGGGTTCATTTACCTTGTTGACAGGAAGAAAGACGTAATCATTACTGGAGGTGAGAACATCTATCCTGTCGAGTTGGAAGAGGTTTTGCACGGGCATGGCAAGGTCTATGACGTAGCCGTGATCGGAATTCCAGATGAGAGGCTCGGGGAAATAGCTGCAGCTGTAATCGACCCCAAACCTGGTGAGACTCTGACCGAGGCAGACATAAACGCATTCTGCCAGGAGAACCTGGCTCGACACAATAGGCCCAGGCGCATCATATTTGACAGGGTGCCACGGAATCCGACTGGCAAGATAGAGAAACCCAAACTCAGACAGAAGTACTGTGGTCAATGACTTGAATCGAGCCTCAGTGGAAAGCCATGGCATAGTTGATACTTGGCGAACCGCGACCGCTCCAGGGAATGTTGACCGCACAGGCTGCAGCTTCATATCAAGTGGAGTACTTCAACCTCATGAGGGACTGCGGTGAAAGGGGTTTTCTACGGCTGGTGGATAGTAGCAGCTAGTTTTGCTATTGCCTCTTATGTCGCCGGTACCATATTCTATGGCTTCACCGCCTTTTTCGAGCCAATAGTACAGGAGCACGGCTGGAGCTATACGCAGGTTTCAATCGCCTTCTCTTTCCGTGGCTTAGAGATGGGGATCCTCGCCCCTGTAATAGGTTTTGTCGTCGACCGATTTGGCTCAAGAAAGGTCACTTTGTTCGGAGTCATCATTGTAGGCTTCGCGCTAATCCTCGTCAGCCGGACGCAATCGCTAGCAATGTTCTATGTCGCGTTTCTGCTTCTTGCTCTAGGGGCCGGCAGTTGCACCAGCGTGGTGCTGACGACAGCGGTGGCTAACTGGTTCAAAAGGAACATCGGCAAGGCACTTGGCATTACAGCCTGCGGATTCGGTGCAGGCGGAGCGTTTATCCCGCTTATTGTCTGGCTTATTGACGCTTATGACTGGCGAACCGCTTTGCTTATCCTCGGATTCGGAATGTGGATCCTTGGAATCACATTAGCATTCGTCATTCGCGATAAACCAGAGCAGTACGGCTATCTTCCCGACGGGGATGCGCATGCTGGGGCAACCAGCGAGTCCGAAGTCCAGGTGCAGGTGATGGAAGTCGCCTTCAAGGAAGCAATCAAGGGGAGGACTCTCTGGCTCATAGGCCTAGCAGAAGCGATACGGTTCGCGATTCTTACGGCCGTTGTTATCCATATCATGCCCTATCTCAGCAGCATCGGCATATCGAGAAGAGATGCCGGGCTTGTAGCTACAGCCATGCCCCTGCTCAGCCTTATCGGGAGGTTCGGGTTCGGATGGCTTGGAGACATCGTAGACAAAAGGTATGTCATGGCCGGCACACACCTCGTTACGGGACTTGGGATGTTAGCTTTCTCTTATGCCAATATACGATGGGCTATTCTGCCTTTTCTCCTTCTTTTCCCCCTGGGATATGGAGGAGGCATGAGTCTGCGCGGGGCTATATTGACAGACTACTTTGACAGAATTCACTTTGGCAAGGCGCTTGGGATAATAATGGGGATATCGTCAATTGGCGGGATCATAGGGCCAGCGCTTGCCGGGTGGACATTCGATACCCTGGGAAACTACAGCGTGGTGTGGTTTGCCTTCTCTGCGCTTACCCTTGTGGCACTGCCAATAATACTCGTGATTCCAGCGGCGAGACTCCCTGACCTGCAATCCAGAGCACAGTGAGGGCTGCCGCGTGACAAGTGCTTCAGCGATCCGGTTGCCGCGAATCCGAGTCGCTGACTTGAGGCTTCACACTGGTTCACACTGGAGGACCTGGGGATGCATCGGTGATTGATGACACCCAGACAAACTAGCTGAGGTTTTCTCTTTCCATTATTAGTTCGCCGGCAATGCGAGCTGCCTTACCTGCGGGAACACGACATTTCTTCGCAGCTCCTGCCTTTGCGAATTCCTCGGCCTCCGATGGGTCTGCCAGATTGAATGTTCTGCCCAACAGTGGTCTGTGGACATCCCGGCACATCAGGCTGCCGAACTCGCTCTCAAAACTTCGGCAGAATCTTCTGGCAGGTCTAAGCGCCCGAAAATACCCATCCCAATCATCCAGCTTGTCCCGGCCAAAGACCAACCCAATGGCCATGAGCGCAGCAACGACAGCTCCACAGGTCTCGCCCCTTAGAGCAATACCAGGCATGACAGTAGCCGCCTTCAAAGTCGCCGCATCACCGAGATGGAATTGCTCCTGAAGAGCCAGAAGGGTCCCTTGAGCGCAATTGCCGGACATCTCTTCATAGTCCCCGGCTTTTTGCTCAAGCTGGTTCAAGATATCTTCTTTTGAGGATTTGGATGACATTTCGGTTGTTCTCCCTGTGAGACTCCAGTGTACAATGCGACTGCACGGCGCAAACCCGGACGCAACGCAAAAGGGATTCACGCCTCACCAACTTTGAATCGCTCCTGCGTTGGAAACGACTGGCCCCCTGTCCGGGATTTCAGACAAGCCTATCCGCCGCTTTGAAGGTCGACCGAACTAGTTCTTCTGCCCAAATATGCCGACGGCGCAAGAAAAGGAACCGGGCCTTCCGCCTAGATTATGCGTTAACCCAATTGTGGGATTCTTCCTCTGCCGAGGTCCAGCCCTTCCTTGAAGTTGCAGATAGACCTCGTAGATCATCCTTATCCCGCTGGCACCAATAGGATGGCCAAAGCATTTCAGGCCGCCATCGGGGTTCACCGCGAGTTCCCCATCGAGGTCGAAAACGCCCGACTCCACATACTCTTTGCCCTTACCTCGAGGACAAAAGCCGAGGTCTTCATAAATAATGTTCTCGGTGATAGAAAAACAGTCATGTACCTCAGCGTGGTCGATTTCCTTGAATGGCTCCTTTATCCCCGCTTCTTCATAGGCTACTTGAGCTGCCCTCACTGATTCAGGAAAGGAAACGAAGCCAAAGTCATCTTCGAGCATTCCCTCACCGTGCCCAATGGCGAGGCCTATCCCCTTCACCAGAAGATAATCGTCCTTGTGTTTGAAGTTCTTGGCGAGTTCAGGCGTCGTTATTATGGCAGCGGCGGAGCCATCACT
>CAZTRR010000053.1:0-6475 GCA_964616785.1 uncultured Dehalococcoidales bacterium | reverse complement strand
ACCAGGTCATAGGCACCAGCAGCTACGGCAAAACAGGCATTTCTCAAGGCATCAGTACCTGTCGCACAGAAGTTTTCCACCCTGCTGATGGGTATGTAGTCCAGCTTCAGAGCCATGGCCAGAATCTGGCCAGAAATCGGACCATTCTGCACTCCCAACCAGGCCGCCTGAATATCCTCAGGCCCTACGCCAGCATCCTCAAAGGCTTCAGAGCACGACTCCACCAGCAGATCAGCACGACCTGCATCCCAGCGCTCCCCGAATTTGCTACACCCCATGCCAATTATGGCAACTCTATCTTTGATACCCGGCATTGTATCCTCCTTTGTTTATTCTAATAATTTGGGATTTTTCAAGCCCGCAGCGGAATAGCTTTCCAGAAGTAGTTGTGAATACCTCCAGCAGTATACAGCCGTCTGAGGCTGAACTCCACCGGCATATCTATCTTGACTTCGTTGATGTCACGGTCAGTTAGTTCGAGTAAGGCTCTGCCTCCGCCATCGAAGTTGACTATCGCAATGACCAGAGGCACATCAGTGCTACCCGCTATGTAATCCATAGAATAGGTGAACACCTTTCCCTTCTTATCAGAGATTGTGACATCCTCAAAATCATCCTTGGAGCGGCACTTGGTACAGATCCTCTGTTTAGGATACTGGACCGTACCGCATGATCTGCATTTGACTCCGTGAAAGCGAAGGATGCTGTCTCTTTCTCTTTGCAGAGCCGATGCCGAAGGGCTCAGCATCGGGGGACGGTTAGCGGTTGGCTGTACTTCGACCAGGTCACGCCATTGCATGTATGTTGCGTAATCAGGCAGCGCACGTTTGGCCTGCAAATGCCCTCTTATTCCACGTCTATCCCTGACCTTCTCAATCTGCTCGGTCACTCGCAGCACATAGGCGTCGCCCCCGTCGCCATAGTTGGCAACCAATATCCTATCACCTGGCGTAGCTTCCTCCAGAGCCGCGACCAGGAGCATCATGGCATGGGCGGTGCCGGTGCAGCCAACTGTACCAAACAGCGGGTCTTGAATCTGAGCTTTAGCATCCAGCCCCAGTGCCCTTTCCATCTGCCCGTGTCTTCTAGGGTCGGAGCCATAGTAGGCAGCCTTGCTAATGTCCTTTGGTGCTAAGCCGCATTTCTCCAGGCATGCAGAGACTGCTTCCCTGACCACCTTGAGATATCCTTCCTCGGAGACAAAGCGCTCTTCCCAGCTAGAAAGCTTGGTTTCACCTTCAGCTCGCCACACATCGATTATTGATGAGGAGATCGTGTGGTATCCCTCGATCTCAGCAACCACATCTGTATCGCCAAACAGGAGAGCAGCAGCCCCATCGCCAAGGTTCTGCTCGAACGTAGAGCGTGGGGTGCCAATTCTCATGTCAGCAGCGGTAACCATGGCTCGCTTCGCTGTGCCCGCCTTGACGGCATCAACAGCCCCTCTCATAGCGATTGTTCCTGCCCTGAGCGAATTGCCATAGTCCGCTGTCAGGATATCGGTGCGCAGGTCAGCACAGATAGCCACGACGGATGCCGCCTGCTTCTCCGCGTAGGGAGGTGTCGTCGATGCAAAGAACAGAGCATCAATCTGATCACGATTCAAGCCATCCAAGCAATCAATAGCCGCCGCAACGGACATAGTGATGCTATCCTCGTCGAAGCTGGCCACCGCCTTCTCTCCCGGCACCGGTGGCTGTCCCCATTCCCGAGCTATATTTTCCTTGGGTAATCGCCACAGAGGTATATAACCACCGTACGATGTAATACCTACCATACTCTTGTCCCCTTTCTATGAATGTTTCTGTTGCCTGACAAGAGAGAACCCCTAGTCGAGCATCGCACACATTATAGGCCCTAGGCTAACTGGGCGTCAACGAATCGAATTGCACTTCATCCCGGAAACTTGACAGCCAGCGTCGTTTCCGATAAAGTCATATCTTTGTAGATTGCGTTTCTTGATTCGATGAATCCCCGTCTTCAAATAGGGCTTTCATATTGAGGGAGGTTGTACGCTAATGAACAGATTCAAAGCAAACTGCTATTTGGTTTGCCTGGCCTTGCTCCTGATGATGTTTGGCGGGTTGGTAGCTCAACCGATTGTTCTTGCCCTCCCAGAAGGGAGCGTTGCTCTGTCCCCATCACCACCAGGGCAGGAATCACAGCCCGAGGAGAAAATCGAGCTTAATTGCAAATA
This sequence comes from uncultured Dehalococcoidales bacterium, assembly GCA_964616785.1. Classification (GTDB taxonomy): domain Bacteria; phylum Chloroflexota; class Dehalococcoidia; order GIF9; family UBA5629; genus JAUVVE01. The sequence continues at coordinate 4,278 of CAZTRR010000053.1, read as the reverse complement.
CCCAGTATTGAGTGGCTATGCCGGCATCTACTTCGCCTACGACGTTGAATTGAACTACGTAGGTGGTGAGGAACAACGTGTCTTTGACCTTCGGGTCGATGTGCCGGATGGCTTCACCTATTCAATTGGGCGAAGCTACGGGGATGGGTCGGAAATAGCAGCTATTCGCCTTGATCCCGAAACGGCATACGGGGAAACAATTAAGATCACGGTACGGTCATATGTTTGGCAGGTGCCGGAGCCGGGGGAGTATCCCGTAACCGTCCACGTTAGTTCGGGAGACCTGGAAGGTAGCATTGAGCTGAAGGCTATAGTCACCGCCATGTATGACCTTGAGCTAGAGCCGGCTACCGGCCGGCTCAACACTGAGGCGACCTCCGGTGAAGACAATTATTTCTCTCTTTCCATCATCAACACTGGAACAGCAGAACTGGAGGAACTCAGCTTCAGCTCAAAGGTAACGGGCAACCCCTCCGGTTGGAGCGTGACCTTCAATCCAGAGGAGATAGACTCCTTGCCGGTAGGGAGTATGCGGGAGGTTGAAGTTAACATAAAGCCGGCGCGGAAAACCATAGCTGGTGACTACATGGTGAATCTGTCAGCCGAGCCTGAGGATAAGCGTGCCTTCGGTAGTATGGACATCCGCGCGACCGTGCTAACGCCCACAATCTGGGGATGGGTAGGTGTCGGCATTGTGGTTTTAGTTATAGCCGGATTGGCTGTCATGTTTTGGCGCTTAGGCAGGCGGTGAAGACAGCATGACTCAGCAGGGCATCATCGAGACCAGAGATCTAACCAAAGCGTACGACGGTTTTGTTGCCGTGGACCATCTGAACCTTCACATAGATGAAGGTGAGGTCTTTGGTTTCCTAGGCCCTAATGGTGCTGGCAAGACCACTACAATACTCATGTTGCTGGGGCTTACCGAGCCCACATCGGGCGTTGCCCGGGTCTGCGGTTGTGACCCTGCCAGAGAGCCACTCAAAGTGAAACGCATTGTTGGCTATTTGCCTGAAAAGGTCGGCTTCTACGAAGATCTGAGCGCCAGGGAGAATTTAGACTACACTGCTGCACTCAACAATCTGTCACGGGAGGAAGCAGCAAGGAAAATCGGGGAACTTTTGGATACCGTCGGACTGTCTGAAGTAGCCGATCAGAGGGTTGGTGAGTTCTCCCACGGTATGAAGCAGCGTCTAGGGGTCGCCGACGTCATGATCAAAGACCCTAGAGTTGCCTTCTTTGACGAGCCCACGGCCGGAATAGATCCGGAAGGCATCGACCAAGTGCTTTCCCTTATCACAAGCATGGCCAAAAGGAAAGTGACTGTTGTACTATCCTCTCACCAGCTACACCAGGTACAGAAGGTCTGCACCCGGGTTGGAATACTGGCCAAGGGTTGTTTGGTAGCCGAGGGGTCGGTAGACCAGCTGGGGAGAGAAGCCATCCGCGGGGGCAAGTTCCGGATAGAAGTTCAGGTATCGCAGCCCACCAGGAATCTTATTAGGTCTGTGGAGAATATCAAAGGGGTGACAAGCGTCGAAAGCATGGGCGACCTGCTTCTTGTTACCTGTGACGAGGATCTAAGGCCTCAAGTGGCCAGGGCGGTTGTTGATAGTGACAGCCTGTTGGTTCAGATGAAGATTGAGGAATATGGTCTTGAAGAGATTTATATGAAATATTTTCGTGAGACTTGACTATGCCTGGATTAATGGCAATTTTCCGGAAAGAACTAGCTGACCATTTTGCTAGCAAGCGCTTCATAATTCTATCTCTCTTGATTTACCTGGCCGGGATAGCAACCATTTATGTGGCTGCCCAAAACATCAGAAGCGGAATGACCGAGACCACCCAGTTCATCTTTCTCAGGCTTTTCATTGTCTCCGGCGAAACCCTGCCCTTCTCCTTCCCACTTTTCCTTTCTATCTTCATACCTATAGTTGGTATAGCTCTTGGGTTTGATACCATAAACAGCGAACGGACGAGTGGCAACCTCAGTCGTCTTCTGTCGCAGCCCCTTTACCGCGATTCGGTGATTAATGGCAAGTTCTTGGCTGGCTTATTCACTCTGGCAATACTGGTAGTAAGCATAGTAGCCATCGTTGCTGGCTTGGGATTGCGCATGATTGGCGTACCTCCGAGCGCAGAAGAAGTGCTCAGGCTTCTTGCCTTCATCTTGGTGAGCATAATCTACGGTGCCTTCTGGATGGCCCTGGCTGTCCTTTTTTCAGTTTTCTTCAAGAGAACAGCTACCTCAGCCCTGGCATCGATAGCGCTGTGGATATTCCTTTTCCTGTTCATGTCTATGATTGCCAGAGCTATTGCTGGCGCAGCAGTTCCTATTGACCAGAACTCGAGCCTGGACTTGATAATTCGGAATGATGAAGTCTACCGCACCATCAGTCGTATTTCGCCCAACACTCTCTACGGGGAAGCTGTCCAGGTCTTGTTGATGCCTGAGCTAGGAAACCCCAGCGCAACATTGATGATAATAAGCATCGCTGCCGCCGGAATGATACCGGGTCCGCTATCTCTGGGCCAGAGTCTTTTGGTTATCTGGCCTCAATTGACCGGCCTGATAGCTTTGACCGCTCTGTGTTTTGCTATCTCCTACATCAGGTTCATGCGTGAGGAGATAAGGTCGACCTAAACCCCCGGCCGCATTCTAAACCATAGTTGCGGCCACAGACTTGGGATCCAGTCCTTACGAGATTCCGGCGCACCAAGGCCGAGCTATGGCGATTCTTCTAGACATAATTCAGAATCTTGAGCGTGATAATGGGCTTTCGGAGTCATAACGTAGCCAGGGAGGTAGGATATGGCTGAATTTGGCTTTACTGAAGCACAAGAGATGTTTCGCGCCCATGCCCGAGATTTCACCCGTAGGGAGCTTATGCCCACTGCTAAAGAGAGGGTTAGACTCAATCGGGTCCCCGGTGAAGTGATAAAGAAACTCGCTGATACGGGTTTTCTGGGTTTGAGAACGCCTGAGAAATATGGTGGCCAGATGTCAGACCTCGTAACAGGGGGAATAGCCTGCGAGGAGACCGCAAGGTCCGATATAGGAGTGCCATATGTGATTCTCCTCGCATCTTTCGGGGCTGAATGTCTGGCACTGTGCCCCGATGACGTACGTACCGACTGGATGCCTCTCCTCTGCCATGGGGAAAGAACGGTATGTCTTAGCCTTACTGAGCCTGATGCTGGCTCGGATGCTGCAGCGATAAAGGCCAGAGCAGTAAAGGATGGTGACCACTACGTATTGAATGGTGAGAAAACGGCAATCACGCTGGGAATGCAAGCTGATGTTGCCTGTATATTCCTTAAGACAGACACTACAGCACAGGGAGCACGCGGAATCACGGGTTTCTTCGTTCCTCTTCATCTGCCTGGCATAGAGAGGTCAGCCTATGCCGATATGGGTCACACCTGTGTAGAGCGTGGCTCCATCTTTATGGACAATGTGCGTCTTCCCGCAGAGTATCGCATTGGTGATGAGGGCAAGGGATTCTATGTTGTAATGGGAGCGTTCGATTGGATCCGCGTTTATCTATGCCTCCATGCGCTAGGGCAAGCTCAACAATCCATAGATGAAGCCATAGACTACGCCAAGCAGCGGAAAGCATTTAGCAGGCCGATTGCCAAATTCGAAGCGGTCTCATTTAGACTGGTTGATAGTCTGGCCAAGATGGAAGCCGCAAGGCTGTTGTGCTACAAGGCACTATGGCTAATGGACCATGGACTTAGAGCTACAAAAGAAACAGCCATGGCAAAATCGCTGTGCCCCGCAGTGGCTATCGAAGCCTGCAACAATGCGATGCTCACTTTTGGCCACGTAGGATACAGCTCAGAGCATATTATCGAGCAAAGGCTAAGGGATGTCTATGGCTACCAGTTCGCCGACGGCACAGCTGATATCCAGAGAGTTGTCATGGTGCGCGATTTCATAGGGAAGGAGTATCTCTCCTACACGTAAAGGCAGCCGAGAACGAACAGCTACCCAGAACGGCGTCAGGCAGAGAATAGCGGCAAACTCCGTCTTGGCTTTCACAGTGACGGTGCTGACCATATATCAGCTCAAGTTGATAACCTACGGTTTCCTAACCGGTAGCACCAAGCAGTGATCTTATGGCTGGCCAAATGTGATGTCGGCTCTATGCCATTCCCTCAAACCCCTGCACTCTTGCCTGAATCTGACTGTTTCAATAGTAGCTGGTTTCAGACTCGCGGTTTTCTCTCTCACCAGGTCTGTGATATGATTACTGGGCTTTGCACCTGGTA
>CAZTRR010000052.1:4897-11484 GCA_964616785.1 uncultured Dehalococcoidales bacterium | reverse complement strand
TAACTGACAGGAGGTAGGCTACCATGGAAAAGACGTCAACTGGGCTGGAGGCAAACGTTGCTGGGTTACTGTGTTATGTTGGGTGGTGGATAAGTGGTCTGGTGTTCGTCTTCATAGAGCCGAAGAACAAGTTCGTTCGATTCCACGCCTGGCAGTCGATTATCGTCTTTGGCGTGCTTACTCTTGCCAGCTTTGCGGTTCGCCTGATAGCCTGGATACCTGTTGTCGGCTGGCTCATTGCGATTCTTTTCTGGGCGCTCTGCGTTGTCTTGTGGATAGTCTTGATGGTTAAGGCTTATCAGGGACAGAAGTATAAGCTGCCCTGGGCAGGCAATCTGGCCGAGAAACAGACGAGCTAGCTGGCCGAAGACTTGCACGAAGTGTCAACTTGAGGGCTAGCGAGAAGGTCTTTGACCCTACCGTGGAGTGTGGAAGTGCCGCAGGTTTGGGTTTGCCTTTCTGCAGATTTAGCACGGGGTGGTGCCCTGGCTCTGTGTAGCTTCTAGTTAGTTCCTCCCCTATCAAAAGCCTCGATTTCCGCCAGTTTACCATAACACAGCAGGCAATCCCCGGCGAGTAGCCTTTCCTCTGGTTCAGGGTGGGACAGTATGCCGCTTCCACGCTCGATGGGAAGGAATGTGACATCTCGTTCTTGAAAGCCAGTGTCCTTTATCTTGAGACCGGCTATGCTAGACTGCCTGGCTATCAGGAGCCGAATCACTACATAGTCACCGCTCTGGTGGCAAATCTTCTTGACTGCAAAGCCAGTAGTTGCCTGCCCTTTGCCCAGGAGGCGAAGAATCGCGTTAGTCAGCTTGTTTATCAACCCGTTCAGGGTCCCAGGGACATACCCGGAGGAACAGGACGATTTCACGATTCCCGCTGTGTGGGCCCTGACCGACTGGTCTGGTTGGCTCCTCCTATGTGGGCTCTCAGTACTGCGCGGGTTTGCTCTGTGCATCGGGAGCTTGACAAACCTCCACGATTCTGTATACGCTTAGTGCGGATGTAGGGTCTTACCGAATGTCCCCATCAGAGTTGAGATTCCGGAGGTCTCCAGGTCGGTCGGGTGATCGTGGAAGGGCAGAGCGATGAGGCTATCCAGGTTGCTGGTCGCTGTTCTGTGTGCGCCTGTCACCCGGCTTCAGTTGCTCTGAGCTTGATTGCGGACACATCACCTTTGGCTATCGGTCGTAGGTGGACGGATGAGAGTAAGCCAACGCTACCAGACACTCTATGATATAGCTGAAAAGCTTAATTCTGGTTTGGCACCCGATGAGGTGCTGCATACCATTGTAGAAGCTCTCTGCCACGCGGCTGGGGCTAAGGGCTGTTCGCTGATGTTGCTGACCCCGGACCAGCAACAGTTGCTACATACTGTAGCCTATGGGTTAAGCGATTGGTATGTTCGAAAGGGGCCAGTGATAGTGGACGCGGCTATCGCGCAGGCCCTTAAGGGTATGCCGGTGACAATCCTTGATGCTGCTAGTGACCATCGGGTCCAGTACCGGGAACAGGCAGAAAGGGAAGGCGTAGCATCCATGCTATCTCTCCCTCTCACCAGGCGCGGCAAGGTTATCGGCATTGTACGTATCTATACCTCGGAGCGGCGTGGGTTTTCGGCCCAAGATGCAGAGTTCTTCGGTGCGCTGGCCAACTTAGGTGCCGTCGCCTTAGAGAGAGCGGAATTGCACGAGTCGCTTGATAGGGACCTGGCCACGTGCGAAATCGAGCGAACCAACTTGGAGGAGGAAAAGAAGGAGTTCCTTCGCTTTGTGAGTATCGCCGCTCATGATTTGAAAGCTCCTCTTGCTGCCATACAGAGCTTTCTAAGCGCGATGCTTGGTGGCTATGTCGGCGAGCTGAATGAGAAACAAAAGCATATGATGGAGAGATCTAGCCAGAGGATTGTAGAGCTCATTAGGCTCATCAGCGACATGCTGGACATACCTCGTATTGAGATGGGTCAACTGGTTCCGGAGATGAAGGAGGTTTCATTAGCCGAAGTAATAGACTGCTTCGCCGAGGAGGGCTCTAGCTTGGCAAGACAGAGAGGAATAGAATTCTCGGTAGATCTGCCATCCGACCTTCCCTCAATTATTGGCTCCCCACCTAGGTTGCAACAAGTAGTAGCCAACCTAGTGAATAACGCAATCAACCATACTGTCGAGGGCAGCGTAGCGGTACGGGCGCAGGAGGCAGACAACGAAGTCCTGGTCGAGGTTGAAGATACTGGCTGTGGCATTTCCCCCGATGACTTGCCAAGAGTATTTGAGGACTTCTTCCGCGCGAGCAACGTAGACACAAAGGGAACTGGCTTGGGGCTATCCATATCCAAGAGAATTGTAGAAGCTCATGGGGGTAGGATATGGGTTGAGAGTCCTTGTCTGGGAACCGGCAAGGGAAGCAGATTTTGCTTTGCACTGCCCAGGAAGTCGCAAGCAGACGGGTAAGAGGCAGTAGGGACATATACAGCTCAGGCGGTTTAGTCTTGCCTGCAGAGGAATCTGGAATGTTGTGGCCTTGTTTGGTATAATCTCACGGAACATGGACGGCGATGGCAGGGAAAAAGGTCCTAGTAGTTGATGATGACCCCGATATTCTGGATGTGGTAACCATGATTCTCGAATCCCAGGACTATGAGGTAGTTGTTGCCCATGATGGTATGGAGTGCCTCGATAAGCTTGGTGCAGAAAAACCAGACTTAATGATACTGGACCTTCTCATGCCTAGGATGGATGGCTTCGCTGTGTACAAGGAACTGCAAGATCCGAAGTGGTCGGAATATCAGGATATGCCTATCCTTATCTTGACGTCGGTACGGGAAGAGGCTAGCCGCCGTCGCTACGAGTTAGAAACTGGTCAACAACTCGGCGTGGATGACTACCTAGAAAAACCGTTATCGCCCGAGGTTCTGCTTGGCTCGGTAAGGAAACTGATTGAACGGAAGCAGCGAGTCTAACCACGCGGGACTCCTTAAGGAGGTAGACAGTGATGAAAGACAAAGCTAAGATCCTCCTGGTCGACGATGATGAAGACTTCGTGGAGGCGACCAAGTTGGTTCTGGAAAGCAAGCCCTACGAAGTGGTTGTTGCCTACGATGGAGATGAGGGACTGGCGAAGGCGAGGCAGGAGAGACCAGATCTGATCATCTTGGACATAATAATGCCGGTTAAGGATGGGTTCAATGCTGCCGAGCAGATCAAGAAAGACCCTGAACTTCGAGACATACCTGTCTTGATGTTGACTAGCTTCTCACAGAAAGTGGGGGAGACTTCCCTGAGTGTCAGCCAGGGACTTACGTTGGACACCGAGGACTATGTGGACAAGCCGGTGTCTCCTGAGGACTTGCTGAAGAGAGTGGAAAAGCTACTCAAGAAGTAACTACCCGATGCGCTCTTCCTCGGCCAGCCAGCTTGTCCCCGGCGACAAGCCTGCGGCGTAGGTCTCTCAGTCTAGCCCCAATGATGCGCACCAATCCTTTCATCACCTCATAACCAAGGGAATGGTTGGAATCCATCAGTTGACTGAGTTCTGCACCGGCTACTATTACCACGGAAGAGGGCTTGATACAGAGCGCAGACAGGGTTAGAGAATGAGGGGCTACCAGGGATGACCACCCAAAGACGTCTCCCTTGGTGATGGTATCGACGGGGACTTGTGCAAGTTCCTTTGACGCTTCGTCATGCACAGTCACCACGAGGCTTACTTCTCCCTCCTCCAGGATATAGAAATCGTTTGCTTCAGCATTCTCGTAGAATACAAACTCACCTGCACCATAGGCGTTCCTGCGACACGAAGAAAGGCCGGCTATCTTTTCTAGGTCGCTGTCGTCAAGCCCCACGAACACTTCACATCGCCTAAGTACTTGGATGAGATTCATTCAGACATCCTCTCCGAACTGATGGCCAGAGGTACTCCCTCTGATTGAGGTCGTAGCTCTTAAGGTGTATTATAGCCAGTACAGGCAGTAAGGTAAAGCCAAGTGAGACACCACGCTGTCTGGCAGAAAACCACTATTGATGGGTAGGCAATGCCGACATGCAATTCCAGATACGTCTTGCTCAACAGGTGAACGAGGGAACCATAGGCGGCCTCGTGGTTGCCGTAAGTGTATTGACACGCGTCAGAAGACGTAGTAGACTGCGCTGAAAATCCTGGGCATGAGACAAGCCATCGCCGTGAGGCGAGAACGTGCCGTTTGTCTTGGCAGGAATGTTACCACAGATTCATATCAACCTCATGTAGAGCACGGCTGAAGACCTGGGTGGCGGCTGTCAGAGTCGTGGCTCTTCGTGGAGCGGTCTAGTAGACTAACGTACCAGGGAAGGGGTCAAATTGGAGACGATTACCATCACACTTAATGGGCGCGAGGTAAGTGGTCAACCTGGGATGACCATCTTGGACCTAGCTCGAGAGTCAGGCGTGGCTATCCCTACACTTTGCCATGATCCTCATCTGGCTCCTATTGGCGCCTGCCGTATTTGCATGGTGGAGGACGAGACTTCAGGAGGGTTGATGGCATCGTGTGTCACTCCCATCGCACCAGGGATGGCAATCAACACGGAGTCTCCGCGAGTGCACGAACGCCGAGAGACCTTGATCAAACTCATGTTAGCTAGCCATCCTGATTCCTGCCTTGTATGTGATAAAGGCAATCGCTGCCAGCTACGCAAGATTGCCTCAGATATGGGGGTCGGAATGGTGGAATTCCAGAGGATTCCCCAATCGGCTACCATTGAGGAAGTCAACCCGTTCATCGAGAGAGACCTGAGCAAATGTATCCTCTGTGCCAAGTGCATTCGGGCATGTCAGGAGCTAGTCGTTGAGGGTGCTCTTGACTACTTCGGCCGGGGGTTCACTTCCAAGCCGGCAACGCTGAATGACCTGCCATTGGAGAACTCCGAGTGTACTTTTTGTGGGACTTGTGTGGCACTGTGTCCTACTGGGGCGCTGACAGAAAAAGAGAAAACATATAGAGGAGCAACTACTACAACCGTCCGTACGGTCTGTCCTTTTTGCGGCTGTGGCTGCGACGTTTGCCTGGATGTCAAAGATGGCCACCTGACTCGGGTCAGACCTGATGGAGATAGTCTGCTAACCCACGGTACCCTTTGCGTGAAGGGAAGCTACGGTTATGATTTCGTGCATAGCCCGGAAAGACTAACCAGCCCTATGGTCAAGGAGAACGGCGACTTTGAGGCAGTGTCTTGGGAACAGGCTTTGGGGCTGGTGGCGGAGCAACTCACGCGAGCAAAGGGGACCTATGGTCCCAGCAGCCTAGCGGTCTTCGGCTCGTCGAAATGTACCAACGAAGAGAACTACCTGCTGCAGAGGTTCGCCCGGTGTGTACTTGGAACCAACAACGTCGACAACGGTAGTCGGCTTTACGGTTCCGCGGGGCATGTAGGTCTTGGAGGGACCGTTGGCTTTGCCGGTACTACGAACTGCCTTGATGACCTCGAGCAGTCCCAAGTGATATTGGTGATTGGAGCCAATCCGACCTCGTCAGCGCCGCTCGTAGGGTACGCCATAAAGCGTGCGGTGAGACGTGAAGGTGCCAAATTATTGCTGATAGACCCTCGCCAGACAGGACTTACGTCGTGGGCATATCTCTGGCTAAGGCCGGAAGTTGGCACAGACGCGGCTCTCATCAGTGCTATGGCAAAGGTAATTGTTGACGAAGACCTGTTGGACGGTGAGTACGGCGCCAAGAAGACGGATGGCTTTGAGACATTGGCCAGTGGTTTGCAGACCTATACACCGGAGCATGTAGAGGGGATCACCGGGATCTCGAGTGATGAGATACGCCGTGCTGCTCGGACCTTCGCCGAGGCGAGCCGAGCTTCTATTGTCTATGGCAATGGGATAACTCAATATGTTAATGGAACAGCCAGTGTAATTGCCTTGGCGAACTTGGCGATGTTGACCGGAAACATCGGGGGTCGGGGAGGCGGCATCTATGCGCTGCAAAGGGAAAGCAATGGGCAGGGCGCCTGTGATATGGGAGCTTTGCCTGATTTCCTTCCCGGATATCAGAGTCTGGAGGATGCTCAAGCCAGGAAGAAGTTTGAAGACCGTTGGGGATGCGACTTGCCGGGTGACAAGGGGCTAACGGCGCTGGAAATGATTGACCGGGCAAGAGAAGGTGGGATTAGGGGCATGTACGTGGTAGGAGAGAATCCCGCCTTGAGTTTCCCGCAAACGGCTCTGGTCAGAGAAACGCTGGCATCGCTCGACTTTCTGGTGGTGCAGGACATATTCCTCACCGAGACGGCAAGGCTGGCAACGGTGGTCTTGCCGGCTTCAAGCTTTGCTGAAAAGGAAGGCACGTTCACCAATTTTGAAGGAAGAATACGAAGACTCGGGAAAGCTCTGGAGCCAGTCGGCGACAGCTTGCCAGACTGGGAGATAATACTTGAACTAGCGAAGAGCATGAACTGCCAGATGCCATACTCTTCTCCCCAGCAGGTTATGGACGAGATCGAGGAATTGGTTCCTAAGGCACAACATGCGAGTGGACCCGGGCGGTTTTCGCCAGTCGACTACCTCCCGGAGTCGCAGACTTCGCGGGATGGATATCCTTT
>CAZTRR010000052.1:0-4797 GCA_964616785.1 uncultured Dehalococcoidales bacterium | reverse complement strand
CCCGACCTAGCTCGGATAAATGAACTCATAGCTGGTTATGAAGGGCAGAAATGGGCCTTGATCCCTCTGCTTCAGAGAATTCAGGAGGAGGAGGGATATATCCCCGCCGAAGCCACACGCCCCATAGCTAGGGCTGTGGGCTTGTTCCCCGCCCAGGTACAAGGTGTCATCTCGTTCTACACACAACTGTATACAAAACCGCAGGGGAGAAAGATTGTCAGGGTATGTCGAGGGACAGCCTGCCATGTACGGGGCGGTAAGACGATATTGAAGTTGGTGAAGCAGCATCTGGGGGTCGAGGAAGGGGAGACTACCTCTGATTATGAATACACCTTGGAGACGGTTGCCTGCATTGGGGTTTGTGCCTTGGCTCCCAATATAGTCATCGGGACGACCACGCACGGGAACATGAATCCCAAGAAGGTAGCACAATTGCTAGGTAGCAGAAAGGGTGAGGGATAGTATGCCAGACCACAGAACTGTTTTCGTCTGTCAAGAGACACCGTGCCTTTCTATGGGATCTGGCGCTGTCTACGAAGCGCTTGAAGCAGAGATTTCTCGGCAGGGACTAAAAAACGCCACGGCAGAAATCAGTGGCTGCCATGGCCATGGTCTCTGCGAATGTGGTCCCAGCGTTGTCGTTGAACCTGATGGCGTTTTCTATGTCCATGTGCAAGCGGAGGATGCGCCTGAGATTGTCAGCTCTCACCTTCGCGATGGTAGGCCAGTGGAACGCCTCTTCTATCATGACCCTGTGACTGGCCAAAGTATCCCGCACTACTCAGAGATGAACTTCTACAAGAAACAACATCGCGTTGTCCTGCGTGATTGTGGACACATCAACCCCGAGAAGATTGACCACTATATCGCCAGAGGTGGTTATAGAGCACTGAGGAAGGCTTTCCTTGTGACGGCTGAGGAGGTTATTGAGGAAATCAAGAAGTCCGGGCTCCGTGGCCGCGGAGGCGCTGGTTTTCCTACCGGGCGCAAGTGGGAGTTCTGCCGGAATGCTCCTGGCAACACGAAATATGTCATCTGCAACGCAGACGAAGGTGACCCGGGGGCTTTCATGGACCGGTCCATTCTAGAAGCCGACCCGCATGCCCTTATTGAGGGTTTGACCATTGCCGGATATGCCATAGGGGCTACCCAGGGATACATATATGTCCGTGCTGAGTACCCATTGGCACTCAGGCGGCTTCGTATTGCCTTGGGCCAAGCTGAGGAGAAGGGTTTCCTGGGGGACAATATTCTTGGCTCAGACTTCGGCTTCGCGTTGCATGTGAAAGAAGGTGCGGGCGCTTTTGTCTGTGGTGAGGAGACAGCCTTGATTGCCTCCATTGAGAGCAAACGGGGCATGCCTCGCCCTCGCCCACCATTCCCGGCACAATCAGGTTTAGACGGGAAGCCCAGCAACATAAACAATGTGAAGACCCTAGCTACTGTACCTGTCATTATCGACCGGGGGGCTGACTGGTTCGCCAGCATAGGCACCGAGAAAAGCAAGGGGACTGCTGTCTTTGCTCTGACGGGCAAGATTGCTAACAGCGGCCTGGTTGAGGTGCCTATGGGTACCCCCTTATCGACGATAATCTTCGATATCGGGGGTGGCATCCCCCGTGGTAAGCGGTTCAAAGCGGTGCAAACTGGTGGCCCCTCCGGCGGGTGTATCCCGGCACGGTTTGTGGACACCCCTGTAGATTACGACTCGCTGGCCCAACTGGGTTCCATCATGGGTTCGGGAGGGATGGTGGTGCTGGATGAGAACACCTGCATGGTTGATGTGGCCCGGTATTTCCTGAGTTTCACCAAGGATGAGTCGTGCGGGAAGTGTGTCCCTTGCCGCCTGGGGACAAGGCAGATGCTGGAAATACTCACCAGGATCACCGAGGGCAAAGGGCGCGAGAGCGATATGGATACCTTGGTTAGTATAGCCAAGGCTGTGAAGGAGTGTTCATTGTGTGGCCTGGGGCAGACGTGTCCCAACCCTGTGCTAACAACCATCGAATACTTCCGGGAAGAGTATGAGGCTCACATCAAGGAGAAGAAGTGTCCGGCCGCTGTGTGCGATTCGCTGATGATATCGCCATGCCAGCATACCTGCCCGGTGGGGATAAACATTCCCAAGTATGTTGCCCACATTGCCGCTGGAGAGTACAAGGAGTCCATTGATACGATCAGGGAGCGAAACCCGTTCCCAGCCATATGTGGTCGCATCTGCCATCATCCTTGCGAAGGCAGATGCCGCCGCGGGGAGCTTGACGAGCCTGTGGCCATCAGGTCGCTCAAGCGCTTCGCTGCTGATTGGTACTTCGACCATGTGGAGGAGCTACCTGCCCCCGAGCCTTTTCCTCGGACCAGGGACGAGAGTGTGGCGGTGGTTGGCGCTGGACCGACCGGACTTAGCTGTGCCTATTACCTGGCCCAGATGGGCTATGGGGTCACGGTCTTTGAGGCCTTGCCTGTGGGGGGGGGTATGCTCTCGGTGGCTATACCTGAGTTTCGGTTGCCTCGGAAAGTTATTCAAGACGAGATTGATTACATCGCCAAGTGTGGGGTTGACATAAGGTATGACACGCCTATCAACGTGAACTTCACCGTGGAAGACCTGAAAAAGGATGGTTTCGCCGCCGTTTTTGTCGCTGCCGGGGCTCAGAGAAGTCAGCGCATAGGCATACCGGGTGAATTGGAGGACATTGAAGGTTTCCACTACGGGCTGAGATTCCTGAGAGATATTAAGGTTGGTAAGCAGGTAGAAATCGGGCGCAAGGTTGCCGTTATCGGAGGTGGGAACGTGGCTCTCGATGCCTCACGTACGGCCCTTCGGCTGGGCGCCGACGAGGTTGCTATCTTCTATCGGCGGTCGCGTGATGAGATGCCTGTGACTGAGGTCGAATATGATGAGACAGTAGCTGAAGGCATAGACATCAGCTTCCTTGTCAGTCCGACCCGTATCGTCAGTGACAGTTGGAAGGTAACCGGTCTGCAATGTATCCGGATGGAGCTAGGGGAAATGGATGCCGGCGGGCGTCGCCGCCCGGTGCCAATTTCAGGCTCTGATTTCTTTGCCGAAGCGGACACCGTAATCGCCGCTGTAGGCCAGGCTCCAGACCTGTCGTTCTTACCGCCTGACAGTGCTCTGGAACGCACGCGATGGGAGACACTGGCTGTTGACAGTAATACCTTGTCTACTAGCGTGCCTGGGGTTTTTGCCGGGGGAGACTTCGTCACCGGCCCTGGTATGGTCATAGATGCCATCGCTGCTGGCAGGAGGGGTGCTCTCGCCATAGACAAATACCTCAGGGGAGAGACTTCAAGGGTAGAGATGTACGACCTGAAGACTGAGGTTATCGTGGAAGCAGCCCGCGAGGAAGAAGAGGAAACGTGGGAAGCACAACCACGGCTGGAAGTGTCGACGCTTCCTGCAAAAGAGAGGAAACGCAACTTCGAGGAGATCGAGTTGGCTTTCTCGGAAGAGAAAGCCATACAAGAGGCCAAGCGATGCTTGAGGTGCGACCTGGAAAGATGAGGGTAACCGGCGGCTGCACAACGGGAAAGGTCTCCTCGACTAGATAAGGAGGGTTCGAGGATGAAATCTATTACCAGGCAGAAGACTTCCGAGGAAATTGAACAGCAGCTAGAAGGACTTGATAGAGTCTACATCATTGGCTGTGGCACCTGCGCTACCATGACCAAGACTGGAGGCAGAGAAGAGGTTTTGGAGATGAAAGACCGTCTGCAGGAATTGGGGAAGATGGTTACCGGCTGGACTGTCATTCCTACTGCCTGTGATGAGATGACGGAAGTCGCTCTCACCGAAAATAATGGAGCTATTCAGGATGCAAGCTGTGTTCTGGTGATGTCGTGTGCTCTGGGGGTGTACAAAGTAAACTCATACATTGGCAAGCCCGTCATCCCGGCTCTGGATACCCTGTTCATAGGGATGGAGGATGAGCCGGGCAATTTCCACGAGGTCTGCGCCCAGTGCGGTCAGTGTGTTCTTGGCCAGACCGCTGGTATATGTCCGTTGACAGCGTGCCATAAGGGCCTACTAAACGGACCATGTGGCGGTACCAACAACGGTAAGTGCGAGGTCGACAAGGATAAGGACTGCGCCTGGACCCTCATATACCAACGCCTCGAAGCACAGGGCAGGCTTGATCTAATGCGGAAGTATCAGCCTCCGAAGAACTATCAGGTGACACCCAGACCACGGGCGATTAAAATCTCGCTTGAGTGAGGAGAAACGACCATGGCAACACGCTTTAAGGAAGCCCTTGAATCTGGCAAGTTCGTGGTAACCAGCGAGATTGGTCCGCCCAAGGGAACCAACCTTGAGAACATGTACCATCATATTGACCTTCTTAAAGACAAGGTAGTTGCCATGAACGTTACTGACCATCAAAGCTCGGTGATGCGCTTTCCTTCCATAGGTGGCTGCCTGGCCATCAAGGAACGCGGAGGCGAGCCGATATTGCAGATGACCTGCCGCGACCGCAACCGGCTTGCACTTGAAGCTGAACTTCTGCTGGCATACACCAGAGGCATAAGGAATGTCCTGTGTCTTACCGGCGATGCAGTCCCTGTTGGCGACCATAAGGAAGCCAAAGGCGTCTTCGACCTCGATTCGGTTCAACTTCTGATGACAATTCGTGAGCTGGAATCGGGGAAAGACCTTGGGGGAAACGAACTGGACGGAGCCGTTGAATTCTGCGCTGGTGCCATTGTCACGCCTGAAGCGAATCCAATAGAGCCCCAGTTGGTGAAATTCGAAAAGAAAATTGAGGCCGGAGCCGA
>CAZTRR010000051.1:0-12997 GCA_964616785.1 uncultured Dehalococcoidales bacterium | reverse complement strand
ACTCAAGATGCCCTTTGACCTCCGGGGCATTGCCCTCTATGTAGCCTCGAGCCATAATGTTTCCCCCGGTAGTAATAGCCCGTGATATTATCTCAGTCCTGGCCCCTCTGGCACCGAGAATAACCCGAGAGCCTACATCCATGTTGGACCCGGGCGACGCCACCAGAATGCTGTTGAACCTGACCACCGCATTGTCCCCGACGCATCTTGCCACGGGATACGTTTGCAACGAGCGAACCGGCTTCATAATCACGTAGTTGCTAAGAAACAGGCCATCTTCCTCGACTATTATCCCGGTGCGAGGACGAACGGCTATCTCCGGCGTCCAGTTATGTATCATGGTAAAGCTGACATGCGCCCCTCGCTTAACGTAGAACTCGGAAACCCCCAGGTGGAGTCCAGGTTCCCCTGTGGGCGCCGTAGTGCAACCGGTAATGATATGCAGCTCTGAGCCTTCTTCGGCGATAATGATGTTATGGACATTCTGGGCAAGGTTACTTCTGGCCAGGTAGAGACAGGCCTGAACCGGATACGATGTCTTGCTGCCGGGCAGCGCCCTGATGAAATAACCATTGCTCTGGCCAAGCTCTACATGGGCAGTGTATTTGTCGCTATCCACGGCTACGGCTTTCCAGAGGTAGTCCGACAACCAGTCGTACTTCTCCAGGGCTTGGTTGGTGCCCATCACCTCTACCCCCTCTTGCTTTGCCAGGCTATGTATTACCGAATGGTCCATCTGAATGATGGTGCCTGAGCGCTGGCTATCATCGTCCAACATGACCCCGGCCTGAATCATCTGTTCCTTGGTCTCAGCTGGCAATCGCGAGGGGTCGTCCTGGTAAGGCAATTCGTCTGCCGTATGAGTATATTTGTCCAGATCTATATCCTCGCCTAGAGGCGCTGGCTTAGATGATGCCGCTTTGGCTCTATCTTTGGGTTCCTTGGAGGGCTCTACATTACGCATTTCCTGCACTCCTCATAGCCCTTGGCTTTTATCGTCTCCAGGATCTCGTGAGGGTCCCCCTCACAGACCATCCTGCCGTCAAGGAGGACATAGCCGGTGCGCGCGTTGACGTAGTCCAGGATATGGCCGGTATGGGTGATAATAAGGCCAGCATGCCTCCGGTCACGTATAGGGTGTTCTTTCTGCAGCAGCTCATTTATTAGCTCGCCGATCAGGGCGATGTTTACCAGGTCAACGCCAGACTCAGGCTCATCCAACAAGCTCAGGTCCGGGTTTTGCGCCAGTAGCTGCAAGAGCTCCGAGCGTTTTATCTCTCCACCGGAGAACCGGTAGTTTATCTCTCTGTCCATAAGCTCACCCAGGTTGGCTTTCTCCACCATTCTGCCTATGTCTTCGTCGCTCGCCTGGCCTCCGATGCAGGCAGCTACCATGTCACGGGTCTTCACCCCACGGACAACCGGCGGCCTCTGGAGAGACATGCCAATTCCCATGCGCGCCCTCTCATCCACGGACAGTCCTACCATATCCTTGCCCTTGAAGATAATGCTGCCGCTAGTTACCCGATACTTAGGTGAGCCCATTACCGTCATAAGAAGAGTCGTCTTCCCACCACCGTTGGGACCGAAAAGGACATGCGTCTCACCCGCCTTGATGCTCAGATTTACATCATTCAAAATCCCCCTACCATCCACTGCCACGCTCAGCTCCCTAATTTCTAACATATTGCCTCCCTCCATTCTCATTGACTGCTTAGCCTCCATCGAGAGAATGGTGCTCTGCTGTGCGGAACCAGCCGGCCGGGTCGATTAGATACTCCCGGTAGTCGACCAGTGCCAGGTAATGCCCCCTTTCCTCAGCAGCCAAGGACTCGTAGAACTTCCTCTCGGCATCGTATGTAGCTTTTTCGCCCTGAAGCTTGTAGAAAGAGTGAGTCTTGTTCTCCATGTCCATAGCTTTGTCTATGGCATGCAACTCAGTCGGCACCTCCTTAACCTCGGAGTCAGCTGTCTCCAGTGCCTTGGAGAATAAGTTGCCCACCGTTTCTCCTTTCGCAGGCCTGATGTCAACCTCAGGCCAGCCTTTCTTGTCCGTGATAGCCTCGTATATCTCCTCAAATCTTTGCCGATGCTTGTCCTCCTCACCCGCCAGCCATTGAAAAAGCTGTTTGCCCAGCCTGTTACCACTGCCTTCGCTGGCTTTCTGGTAGTACTCCTTACCGTCAATCTCCATCTGGATAGCAAACTTAAGCGCCTTCAAAGTCCTAACTTGCTCATCTTCCATGTCGCCCTCTTTCAGTCTCTTTTGTTGAATTTGCTCTCGAGAGCACCGCAGATGCGGCACTGGTCAGGTGGGAGGCCGTTCCGAACATGGCCACAAAAGCCCTGCTACCCTGATTTTCTCACAAAGGTCCGATATACGCCTTCTTCTTCCTCAATGCCCAAATACTCATTGCCTGTTGTCTCACACCAGCTCGGCATATCTTCCTGTATACCTTCGTCATCGGAAAGAACTGCCAGTACCTGCCCTGTCTTTAGTTCTTTGATCTTCTTGGCAGTATGCACAATAGGCATAGGGCAGTACAATCCCACACAATCCAGGGTTTCGTCCGCTTTCATCTGTTGGCTCCTATACAAAGAGGTTGATCTTACTTTCTTTGGCCCGGGCCAGATAGGTTGCTACCCCGGCGAATCTGTCAACTTCAGGGATAAAGGCATCCTTGGAGATTCCCGTCATACCCATGCTGGTGGTACAAGCCACGAACTCAACCCCTAACTCTTTGGCCAAGGTGATTAGGTCTTGCACCTGGGGAAAGTTAATGTCATCCATCAGCTTCTTCATCATCCACTTGCCCATTCCAAACATGTGGAACCTGGAAAGAGGTAACCTCTTGGCACCACCACGGTCCACAAAATTCAGCATCTTTCTCATTATCCCTTTGCTCTTGATCCGACCTTCATTTCTCTTGATGACGTCAAGCCCCCAGAAGGTAAAGAACATGGTCACTTGCATACCTGAACTAGCTCCACCAATGGCCAAATTGAATGCAGCCAGTGCCTTGTCCATTTCACCACTATGGACAATAAGGGTCATCTTTTCCTTATTGGCCATTCCTTCCTCCTCAGCTCAGTGGCTGGCCGCACTTGGGGCAAGTAGTCGCTTCTCTATCCAGCACTGTTATCTGACACCTGGCACAGTGCCGAAAGACGAGTCCACAAGCCTGGCACAGAGGTGAACTGGCGTCAAACAGCTCCTCTTCACAGTAAGGACAGATACATCTTTGCTCTTTAGCTTTCTTCTCCTTCTTCATCCTCTTCTCCTTTCTCTTCTAGACCTTCGATCTTGATTCCCTTCCTTTTGGCATAGTCACGAATGGCTTTCCGTAGTGCCTGAGCTCCCAGGTTAGAGCAATGAAACTTGTTCTTGGGCAGGCCTTCGAGTTCCTTGGCTACCAGGCTGGGCGTGATAGCTAGGGCTTCCTCCAGCGTCTTGCCTACTGCCATTTCGCTGACCATGCTGGAAACGGCAATCGCAGCACCACAACCGAAGGTCTGGAACTTGACATCTTCAAGACGGTTGTCTTTCACTTTGATGTAGAAGGTCATCATATCCCCGCAGACAGGGTTGCCCACTTCACCAATGCCATCGGCATCTTCGATCTCGCCGACATTGCGGGGATTCATAAAGTATTCCATTACTTTTTCGCTATATATTGGCATTTTGTCTCACCCCCTCTGTTCCTTCATGAACTTGGCGTATAGCGGAGACATCTGTCTCAGTTTATCAACAATGGGCGGCAGTTTCCCCAGGACGTAATCTATGTCGCCTTCATTGTTGTCCACCCCAAGGCTAAGAAGCAAGGAGCCCTGAGCAACCTCATGCGGAATGCCCATGGCAATGAGGACGTGGGAAGCTTTCAGCGCCCGGGAGGTGCAAGCCGAGCCGCTAGAGACGGCAATGCCTTGGCTGCTAAGCAGCATCAGCATAGCTTCACCTTCAATGAATTCTATGCAGAAGCTGACGTGGTGAGGGAGGCGCTGGGAGGGATGACCAGTAAGCACAGCATGGTCAATTGCGTTCAATACGCCGTTGATCAGCTTGTTTCTGAGGCTGGACGACTTCTTTCCCCGCGAAGGGATCTCTCGTTGGGCTATTTCGGCAGCTTTGCCCAAGCCAACGATAGCCGGTACATTCTCCGTACCAGGTCGTCGCCCGCCTTCCTGTACGCCTCCATCGATCAATGGAATGAGACGTAGCCCCTTACGCACCCACAAAGCACCAGACCCTTTGGGCCCGTAGAACTGGTTCCCTGCCAGGCTCAAGGCGTCGACACTCAACCCATTCGCGTCTACCGGTATATTGCCGGTACTGGCAACAGCGTCAGTATGCAGGAGGACTCCAGCCTCTCTTACCCGTTTGCCTATTTCGGCGACTGGTTCGATTGTGCCTACCTCTCCGTTGGCATGCATGATTGATACCAGTATCGTGTCCTTCCTGATACTCCTTTCTACCTCGTCCGGGTCAACGAGCCCGTATTTGTCGACCGGCACCATAGTAACCTCAAAGCCAGCCTTTTCCAGAGTGCGGGCGGCATGAAGCACCGAAAAGTGCTCAATCGCAGAGACAACTATGTGTTTCCCCTTTCCGGCCTGAGCCTGGGCCAGCCCTTTGATAGCCAGGTTATTGGCTTCGCTGCCGCTGGAGGTAAAGATTATCTCCTCAGGATTGCCACCCATGAGGCCGGCAACCTGCTCCCGAGCCTTCTCTATCCCCTCTCTTGCCTCGTCACCCCAAGAATGCAGGGATTGGGGATTGCCGTAAGCTTCCCGCAAATAGGGCAACATTGCCTCCAGCACCTCAGGCAGTACTGGATTGGCAGCAACATAGTCGAGGTAGACTCTCCTTTCATTTTCCATCCACGTTCCTCCTCTCACTTTCCGGATTTGGCCTTTCGGGCTTCATATCTCGCCAATCCTTCGTCGAAAAGCCTTTCCTCTTCCTCCGTGCTGACTATAAGCGGCGGCACTTCCACGGGCTTCCCTTCAATATCCACAGCCACCATGACGTAGTAGGCGGTCAGGGCATCGCGCTTCCCCCCGGTGAGAAGGTTCTCAGCCTCAACTCTTATCTGCACCTCCATAGATGAGCGGCTGGTGAAAGTGACCTTGGCGTGGATTAGAACCAGATCCCCCACGTGCACGGGGCTACGGAAATTGATGTTGTCTACCTTAGCAGTCACAGGATTAGCGCGGCTGTGGCGGGCAGCCACTACACCGGCAGCGTTATCCATCAGCTTCATCAACTCACCGCCATGTACAAATCCGGCTGGATTAGTCTGATGAGGCAGCATCAGCTGTGCCATCTCAATGGCGGAATGTCCCACCGTTCGTCCTTTGAAAGTCCGACCCTTGTCTAATGTCTCTAGCAATGCACGATAATTCTTCTCGTGGTTCTCCTCAACCTTGCCCATCCTGCGGAAGAAATCAGCAATCTCGGTAAAGCCCTCTTCCTCGGCTGCCTCCGCCACCCCAGGATACAGGTCAGTCGCCTCTTCGTGCTCACGCTCAATAGCCAACTTCAAATTTGCCCTGGTATCACCATGACCACCCAGGAAACTGAACTCATGCTTGGCATGCTCAGCCTCGTTTTCAGCCGTTGCCGAAAACATATCGGCTATCTGTTCAAGGCCGGCTTCCCTGGCAGCCGAAGCGAAATACCTATAGTTAGCATGGGCGTGTAGTTCTCTAACAAAGGCCTTGCGCAAATTCTCGTCGGTTCTACTTCCTTCAAGCTGCATAGTTACTCCCCCGTTTGCTAAAGACAGTGTCTAGTTCGCACATTCATCCCTTACCACCTTGCATGTGTTCGTGCCTCCCCACTTCCCCCAGAAATTATCTAGATTCCTGCACTCTGTGTTTCAGCTGGGAAAGCTGTCTCAGATGGTCCCGTTCTTCGTCTATTATGGTACTGACCACTTTCCCGTCCGGAGGGCTGACAAGGTTTTGCATTTCTACATAGAACAGAATGGAGTCCTTTTCAGCCTGAATTCCAATGTCAAGGGCCTCAATTTCACTGGATGCCTTCTCAGCTTTCTCTTGGGCGGCGGCGGCGGCCGTGAATACTGCGCTGTCAATCAACGACTTGAGGTAGAGCATGTACTCTCCAGGATAACTCTCCGCAGGTTGGTATTTACCCAGAGAATCTAGCATGCTCTGAAAGGTATTCAGATGTTTCTTTTCCTCGCCAGCCAGATAATCATAGATGGCTTTGGCATCCTTGTTCTTGGTCTTGTCAGCTAAGGCCTGGTAGAACGCCGCCCCGTTCCTTTCTATGCCCAGAGCCACTTCTAGAAGTTCGCTGCCTGAAAAAAGAATAGACATCTTCAAATCCTCCTTAGAATCTTGCTTATTCGCTGAGCCGCTGGAGGTAGCGATGTGCCTGAAGAGCAGCCTTTGCTCCCTCACCAGCAGCTACCACTATCTGCTTTTCCGGGACACTGGTGACATCACCGGCAGCGAAAAGCCCTGAGACACCAGTCTCACTACCACAATTAACCTCGATTTCTCCAGGACGATTGAGAGATGCTATATCTTTCGCCAGATCTGAGTTGGGGAGAAGTCCGATCTCGACAAAGACACCGCTGACTTCAAGGTCCCTTTCCCGCTTGCTTTTCAGGTCCCTTATTCTTATCCCGTCAACAAACTTGTCTCCCGTTATCTCCACAACCTCGTGCTCCAGGAACATGGTCAGGTTATCGGCACCTTCTACTTTGTCGATCATAACTTGGTCGCCGGTGAGTGGAGTCACAGAGACCAGATAGATATGCTCGGCGACCTTCACCATGTCATCAGCAGCTTCCAGGGCAGAATTACCACCTCCAATCACAGCCACCTTCATGCCGCCGAACATGGGGCCGTCACAGATAGCGCAGTAGGTTACTCCCCTGCCCTTGAGCCTTTCCTCGCCCGGGACATTCAGCTGGCGGGGACGCTTGCCGGTGGCAACTATAGCTGCCTTGGCCCGATGGGTTTCACCACTGTCAGTTCTAGCCTCGAAGCCTCCGTTTATTCGGGACAGGCTGCTAACTCCCTCCCCGATTTTCACATCCAGGGGAAATTGCTTCACCTGCTCCTCAAACTTATGAATGAGCTCGGGGCCCTCGATAAACTGATAGCCCATGTAGTTTTCTATTCCCAGTGTCCAGTTGACCTGCCCACCCACATCCTTGCTGAGCAACAACGTGTTCAACCTCTTCCTCGCGGCATAGACCGCTGCGGTCATGCCCGCCGGGCCACTTCCAATGATCATTAAATCGTACATCTTTGCCTCTGGCCTTCCCTCAGAGGTTCAGCTTCTGCCTGAGCCATGGCTCGTCGAAACCAACTGTTATCTCCCCATCGATGTCAATCATTGGCACACCCATCTGCCCAGACTTTGTGATCATCTCATCGCGGGCAGCTTTATCGCTGGCAACGTCAAGGTTCTGATAGGAGACTTTGTTGTCATCCAGGAATTGCTTGGTCCGCTTGCACCACGGACAGGTGGGTGTAGAATATACTTTAACCTGTTGCGCCATTCTGTTCTCCTTAGTTGTCTTGACAGGGGGCAGGGGAAAATAAGGTCATTTGGCCTTAGCCGTAGCCTTGGCCTTACCCTTGGCCTCGGCTTCTTTGACCTTAACCTCGACCTTCTTCGGTTTGGCTTCTGCAGCCTTGGGCAAGGTTATCTCCAGGATGCCATTGTCATAGGTAGCTGCTACCTTCCCGGCTTGCACGGCTGATGGCAAAGTAACGGCACGGGAGAACTTACCGTAGCACATCTCGCAGCGATGATAGTCCTCGTCCTTGACCTCAGATTCGGTCTTCCGCTCCCCCTTGATGGTCAAGGTGTCACCGAGGACCGAGATGTCAACGTCGTCCTTGGTCATGCCGGGAACCTCGGCTCGAAGTACGAACTTATCCTCCTTCTCATAAATCTCAAGAGCCGGCATCCAGCCCAGTTCCTCGGTGGGCACGCGCCACCAGGCCAGCGGCTGCCTCAGCGTCATCAGCGGATGCCTCGTCATCTCATCCATCCGCCGCTCCATCTCCCTGAACTCATCCCAGGGACGCCATCTTTGAATCGCCATTTAACACCTCCTTCATTCTATTGAGGCTGTTCCTATTCCTAAACAGCCTCCCCATTAGTTATAGAAACAGGATTCCCTGCCCCCTGTAGCCACTGAAAAATAACGCTACCGACACAAAGGCAACCGATATCAGCCTCCGATGGCCTCGATTACCGCCTTATTGAATTTGGGCACGTCAGCCGGCTTGCGTGAGGTAATGAGATTCCCGTCTTGAACCACGGGTTCATCGACCCAGTCTGCGCCAGCATTCCTGAGGTCCACTGCTACCGAGCGCGCGGAGGTGAGACGCCGCCCTCTAACTACGTCCGCGGAGATGAGAAGCTGTGGCCCATGGCAGACGGCGCCTATCACCTTGCCCAGATCATGTGCCCTTCGTACGAACTCGACCATAGAGTGATGCAGGCGCATCTTGTCAGGAGCATAGCCACCGGGCACGATAATAGCATCAAAATCGTCCGCCCGGACTTCGTCGGCCGTAGCATCCACTTTGATCGTCGCTGTACCTCTCTTGCCTCGATAATTTTCCTGAGAGCCGCTGCCCACGACCATCACCTTAGCACCAGCATCCTTCATTGCCCTCAAAGGTTCCACAAGCTCAGAATCCTCAAAATCCTCTTCAGCCAGAATGGCAACTCGCTTCCCTTGGAGCATGCTTACTCTCCTTTGCTTCCCTCTTTGTGTCGCCTAACAAGGTCCACGTCTTGGGCTTTGGTTTGAACTGACACTTCTCGCCCGTGTAAACCGGAGTGCCTCGGGGGTATGCACAAGCGTATTATAGGCGGCTGAGGATGAAGAAGTCATAAAATGAGGATGGCGAGAAGTTAAAAAGTTATGACATTTTGCGGACTAGTCTCAAACCGGAGCCTGAAGGACCACTCGCGACTTCGAAGAGGGAATCCTCTGAAGCTCTTCAGCCGGGGGGCTGATCCATAATGTAGCCCGTCTTGGGGATGGTGCGGATGAGTTCGGCTCCATCGGGGGCTTTTTCTAGTTTATGTCTCAGCCGACTGATCCAGGTCCTCAATAGCTGAACATCGTCGCGGTATTCGGGCCCCCACACCCGGGTGAGAAGCTCGTCGTAGAGCATGAGGCGACCGACATTCTGGGCGAGCTCACTCAGCAAAGCCCATTCGATTCGGGTCAAATGTTTTTCTTCGCCCTTAACGATGATGCTGCGTCTCCTGAAATCGATGTTTACATCACCCAGAGAAAGCGAGCCAGAGACCTTGCGACTTTCGGCAGGTTGAAGCCGGCGTCTGACCGCCTCGACCCTAGCTACCAATTCATCGGGGTTAAACGGCTTCGATAGGTAGTCATCGGCACCCTGGGTAAGACCCTTGACTCTGTCAGCATCGGCCCCCTTGGCACTAAGAATGATAACCGGTACTGCCGAAAAGCTGCGCAACTCCTTGAGTGTCTCGAGCCCGTCCATCTTGGGCATGAGCAGGTCAAGCACTACCAGATCAGGTTCTTGAGCCTGAGCTTGCTCCAAGGCCTCGAGGCCGTTACTGGCAGTTAGGACCTCGTACCCTGACGTCGTCAGCTTGGACCTGAGGAAGTTGATAACTCGTTTATCATCGTCAACTACGAGTATGCGAAATCGTTTCACAGTAGGTCTCCGAGTCAGCTATCCTGGATTCCAATGATAACCCTGTTCTCACCGGGTGTCAAAGTCTTTTGGTAGCGGGAGAAGTAAAGCCATAACGTAGCCATCAGAGTTTCCCGCTCGATCGCACATTAGGCTCAGCGGGCAGCCAGGGTGGTACGATGTACCGTTGCCGCTTTCTCAAGCGCGGCTTGGCTGCCTTGACGGCTGGATTCGATGCTCGTATTATTTGCTCAGGGGCAATTGTTGGTCATGGTGCGTTCGCTGGGAGTGAAAGCGCGTAACCCGCGTGGGTATGCACCGATTTTAGGCGGCGTAGTCCTCTTGTTCGGGCTATACGTGGCTAGCCTGCATAACTACCTCCTTTTCCATAGCCTTGCTGAAGTCTTCAGCATTGTAGTGGCTTTCGGCATTTTTGTCGTTGCCTGGAACTCACGTCGATTTGTGGATAACAACTACTTCCTATTCATAGGCATCGCCTATTTGTTCATCGGCGGCATAGATCTGGTTCATACGCTCGGCTACCCGGGCATGGGTGTGTTTCCAGGATACGGCACCAATCTGGCAGCGCAACTCTGGCTTGTCGCCCGGTATTTGGAGAGCCTTTCTCTTCTGATTGCTCCTCTCCTCCTTGGCCGGAAGATCAGAGTTCATTTCGTGTTTCTTGGCTACGCCGTGGCCGCTTTCCTTTTGCTAGCGTCCATCTTCTATTGGGACGTCTTTCCTGATTGCTTCGTTGAGGCCTCGGGGTTGACTTTCTTTAAGAAGGTCAGCGAGTATATCATCTCCCTGATTCTCGTAGGCTCTATTGTCCTACTGTTTCAAAAGCGGAGGGAGTTCGATGGCGGCGTATTGCGATTGTTGCTCGCGTCTGTGATTGTGACGATAGCTTCAGAACTGGCCTTCACACTTTACGTACATGCTTATGGCCTTTCTAACCTGATTGGGCACTTCTTGAAGGTCGTCTCGTTCTATCTCATCTACAAAGCCGTTATTGAGACAGGCCTTGCCAAGCCATACAACCTTCTACTGAGAAACCTGCAGCAGAGCGAAGGCCAATATCGAGATCTATATGAAGAGGCACCTAGTGCTTACCTATCAGTTGGGGTTGACGGTCACATCAAGATGGCCAACCGCACTGCCGCGGAACTGCTCGGGTATAGCCTGGATGAGCTGATCGGGCGACCTTTATTTGACCTGTACGCTGACACGCCAACGGGCAAAGCCAGGGCACAGGAGGTGTTTCAGCAGTTTCGTCGCGGGGAGGAGGTCCGCAGCGAGGAGCTACAGATGTGCCGACCCGACGGCAGCACGATATGGATTAGCCTGTCAGTGCGGCCCATGCTTAATGAGCGGGGAGAGGTAGCGGCGAGCCGATCGGCCATGATGGATATCACCGAGCGCAAAAGGCTAGACCAGATAAAAGATGAGTTTCTCGGTCTTGTGTCTCACGAACTGCGTACCCCATTGACTGTGATCATGGGCTCTTTGAATACGGTCCTGGGCGAGGGAGCACGTCTATCTCCAGACGAAACACACCAACTTCTTCAAGATGCAGCTCACGAGACCGAGTCCCTCTCTCACCTGTTGGGCAATCTGCTTGAGCTTTCTCGAGCCCGGGCTGAGCAGTTGCTCCTTTACGCTGAGCCGGTCAGCATCCAGAAGGTAGTTCGAGAGACCATTGATAGGCTAAGCCGCCAATCTTCGGCACACCGGTTTCTCACGCATTTCCCCAAGGGACTCCCCTCGGTTAACGCGGACCCATTGAGGTTGGAACGGGTCTTCTATAATCTACTGGAGAACGCAGCCAAGTACTCACCCGAGGGAAGTGAGATTCGAGTCTTCGCCAAACCGGAAGGGGAGTATCTGGTTGTCGGCATTAGTGACCAGGGGATTGGCATATCCTCAAGCGACCAGGCGACACTATTTGGGCCGTTCCAGAGGCTTGAAAACTCAAGACTCAGCGGCGTTCAAGGTATTGGGTTGGGGCTGTTAGTGTGCAGAAGGCTCGTCGAGGCCCACGGCGGCCGGATCTGGGTCGAGTCAGAACTTGACAAAGGTTCCACCTTCTTCTTCACTCTACCTCTTAATGGTACAGAAAAAGCGCCCAGCAGTCACTAGCCATGTTCGGTAGCGGTAGAATGAGACTAGCCATTCTCGACCACGGCCGGGTATACTCATGATCAATAACAGCCAAGGGGCGGAGCGAGTATTCGAAGTGTTTCTCAACGTCCGGACCGAAGGGACAGCCGACCAGAACACTTGAAAACCACGAAAGGAGCCTTGTCCAGAAACTCACACGCGCGCCCTGCCGAATGGTTGTCTCCTCGTATCCAAATATCTAGCACCCCATTCCACATAGACTATTTTCTCAGCTTCTCGATACCGCAGCGAGTATCTTGAGTCGCCCTGACTTTAGCTCTTATCTCAGCTAGCAATTGCCATGCCCCTTTGTCATCGTGGTCGATGACAACTTGCTCCAGCCTGATCACCTGCTGTTCATCCAGAGTTATCACAGCTTGTGCCATGAACTACCTCCTACAGAGTCTATTGGTTGCGCTCCTACGCCCTCTCCTGACACTCCCGACACAGCCCGCGGAATTCAAGCCGATGGTACAGGACCTCAAAGCCTGTCCTCTGCCCGACCCTCCTATCAAGCTCTTCATCTACTGGCACATCCACATCAAATACCCGGCCGCAGTTTTCACACCTGAAATGGTAGTGATTGTCTGTTCTGCAATCGAACCTGCCCAAAGACCCACATAGGTCTAGCTGCAGAATTTGCCCGCTTTCGGTCAACAGCCTTAGATTTCGATACACGGTCCCCAGACTGATATTGGGTATCTCTTTCTTAACCTCCTGGTAAATCCACTCAGCCGTGGGGTGAGACTCCGTGCCCCTCAACACCCTAAGAATAGCTTCTTTCTGCTTGGTTATCCTTGTCATTGTCAGTAATAGTTACTGTTATTCATCACTATAAGGGGGCTTCTCCTACTTTGTCAAGGGCTAAACCGTGTTGGTGCTCCCTCCCCTGGCGGGGGAGTCAGAGGGAGGGGGGATCTGTTTCACCCTCACCTAGCCTCTCCCGTCGAGGGAGAGGGATAAGACTTGGATTGTCTGGCGTTCTCCCCACTCTGCGGAGGGAGCCAGCGAATAACTTCTCTTACGTGGGTGTCAGGTCCCTAGACCTGACCCCATCTGCCCGGATTGAAGTGTAACCTATGTCCCGGTTTGAACATGAAGAAGTTGACGGCCCCGCCTTAGCCCCGCCGAGATCCTTATCGCCGAAGCCTGTTTTGGA
>CAZTRR010000050.1:0-13417 GCA_964616785.1 uncultured Dehalococcoidales bacterium | reverse complement strand
GGCAGCAATAATGTTCCTGGAAGAAACGGATCCGTCGCGTGAACGAGAGGCAATTGTGACCCTCGCCGAGACTGCGCTGAAAGCGCTTGAGGGCAAGACCGGCACTCGAATTAGGAGATAGCTAGCCGGAATAAGGTGTAAACTGGAGCTGTGTTGTCCGGCTCGAGAAGAGGTTCATAATAAGAAGAGACTTCATGACGGCACTGGGCTAGCAGTTACCGAATAACTTTGACAAGTCACTACTTAATCATCAGAATACAATACCACCCGACCAGGCACTCCTAACCCTTTTTGTCCGATCATAGGAATGCAGTTCATAAATGTCTTAATCCAATAGAATCAAACAGGAAAGGCGAGGAATAGTATGAAAAGAATGCTGTTTTTGGTGTGTGCAATTATTTCCCTGTTGCCGTTTTTGTCTGGGTGTGGTGAGCCTGCCATTATTAACGTAGAGTGCGATGAGTTCACGGAGCAAAAGAACGTCAGTAGGCAAATTGAAATTTGGCCAGCTTATGCCATTACAGTATACCTGTGTTCTAATCCCAGTACTGGCTTCCGTTGGTCTGAATCTGCCGTTATTAGTGACCAATCTGTAGTGCAGCAGGCGCACCATGAGTTCATGGCTCCAGAAGACCCAAGCCCAGGAACCCCAGGACGAGAGATGTGGCAGTTCAGGGCACTTGAAAAAGGAACAAGCACTATTGAAATGGAGTACAGCAGGCCCGGGGACGACGAGCCGGAACAGACTTTTACCCTGACTGTGACAGTAAAATATTGAATGTAAGAGCAATATCAAACATAAAGAGCGATTCCATACCTAAAGACTCGCCTGATTCTCGCTTCATACTGGCCGTGTAGCCATCCTTTCAACACAAGCCGAAGGCACGGGATGGGCGGGACTGCCAATGTACTACGATTCATCTCTCAACGATGTCGAAAACATGTTCTAATAGGCCAGAGCTTAAGGGGGTAATATTCGACCTGCACGGTGTCCTCATGTTCCACGGGGAAGTATATCCCGGTGCTGTTGAATTGCTCAACTCCTTACGCCAAAAAGGGGTTATCTTTCGGATTCTTTCCAACAGCACTCTCGAAAGCCGGAAATCATGCGCCGCCAAATTGAGGAAAAAAGGGATTAGGGTATACGAAGATGAGGTGGTAACTGCCTCATTTGCTACGGCCCAGTATTTGAAAACCATGCACCCAACATCATGCTGGATAATGCTGAAACGAGAAGGGCTGGATGAGTTCCGTGACTTCCACCACGATTCCGAGAACCCCGAATATATCGTACTGGGGGACTTTCGTGAAGACTTCAATTTCCAGAATCTCAACAAGGCACTGCGGTTGCTTTCCAGAGGTGCCAAGTTGATCGTTATGATACCCGAGACAATCGATAACAGTGTGGGGGAGCTCGAGTTGACGGTAGGTGCGTACGGGAAAATGCTGGAAGAGGCAGCCAACATCAAAGCCACCTATATCGGGAAACCCAATCGCTACGTCTTCGAAATCGCCCTTAACACTATGGAAATCAGGGAAAGAAACAGGGTTCTTATGGTAGGAGACAGAATCAGCACCGATATCTCGGGAGCGAGAAACGTGGGACTGAAGACAGCGCTTGTAAGAACGGGCGAGTTCCGGGAAAGCGATTTGGAATCCCGTACTACTCCGGACTATGTCTTCGATTCAGTTCGCGAGGTCGGAGAGTTCTTGCTTTAAGCCGCTTCTCGGCATCGCCACTAGTCGACCTGCATTCTCTAGACTTCGACCCTTTGACTGCATTCCAGGATGAGCCCTATCTCGTCACATTGGAAGTATTTCGGGCAGCGGCTACATTCATCCCATATCGTAGACGGGAGCTTTTCTTTTCTCTTCGGTTTAAACCCAAGCTTCTTGAAAAACTCTTCTATGAGTGTAAGGGCAATTATCTGCTCAATTCCAATCTGTTTGGCATCCTCTACCAGATACCGAACGATACTTGATCCCAGCCCTCGTCTACGGAACTCTGGGTGTGTGGCGAGCGAACGTATCTCAGCAATATCTTTCCAGAGCACGTGGAGACTGCCACAGGCCACAATCTTCGGTACTCGTATCTCTGTCTGAGCTTCAACCACCACGAAATCACGGATGTTTTCATATAGGTACTTCGGCCCCCTGGGGAGCATCAAATTCGAGGAGGCGCAGCTATTGATTAACGCCAGAACATCTTCGACATCAGAAACATGAGCCCTCCTGATGTCTGGAATGTCTAGGTTACCCACAACGCTGAGCCCCTTTCCCATGACTGTTTGTAAGCGTCACTTTCTCCCTCAACGCGGTAAGGCAAAGCCCCGAACTGCGATGATGCCGGAGATAACTCTTGAGATTACTCAACATTTCTATCGCGTTGAAACTCCAGTTTGCACCCATGAGAAGCGCTGGGTTAAGTCTAACAGGCTGCACTACATAGAAACTGCGGTATATGATATGCTAAGCCATGGAAAGACTCAAGTTCAAGGAGAAACGTGGAAAAGCTACACCATCTGATTAAGGCCGAGCAGCTCACGCCAGCGATAGTTACAGAGTTGCTCACAGAGGCCGAGAACTTCAATCAGTCACTCAAATCAGGCGTAAGACACTTTGAGAATCTAAAGGGTGTCACTATTTGCAGCCTTTTCTATGAAGAAAGCACCAGGACTCGGTTCTCTTTTGAGAGAGCTGCCCTTCTCCTGGGAGCAAATGTCATCAGTACAGAAGATGCTGCTCAATTCTCCTCAGCGGCTAAGGGCGAAAGCTTGGAGCACACCATTAAAGTCATCAGCGGGGCGGCCCAAGGCCATTTACGATACGCAGACATCATTATTTTGCGGCATCCAGAAAACGGCGCAGCAGAAAGGGCAGCCAGAGTCTCAGGAGTACCGATAATTAATGCCGGATCTGGATCTGACGAACATCCTACTCAAGCTTTGCTAGATGCTTATACGTTTGAAAAGCTCTTGAAGAGATTCGACCATTTTGCTATCTCTTTTGTTGGCGATTTGAAGTTTTCCCGAGTAGTCAATTCTGAAGCCTTATTGCTCAGTCAATATCCGGGAGTAAAGATGTTTTTTGTTGCTCCCAAAGGATTAGAAATAAGACCGGAATTGAAGTCTTGTCTATCTCAAAAAGGGGTTGAATTTGAAGAAGCCTCAGATATTCAGGAAGTAGTCCAAGAGAGTGATATTTGTTATGTGGTTCGAGTCCAAAAGAAACGAATAGAAGACAGAGAGCTCCTTTTGGCTTACCAGCGAAACAGAGATAAATTCGCAGTGACCGAAGAAGTTTATGAAATGAGCGAAGAAAGGGGAACCTTTTTCTGCCATCCCATGCCAGTTGATGAAGAGGAACAAGAAATTCGTCAAGAAGTAGAAAACCTACCGCGGGTAAGAATGCTTGAGCAGGCTGGATATGGGGTTCCGGTTCGAATGGCTATACTCGCCAGAGTCTGGCAGAATCAAAAAACATAGAGTTAATGCGAATTCGCTTTCGCCAACTATAACCCTAGCGTTGCCACCATTACCGCCTTTATGGTATGAAGTCTGTTCTCGGCCTCATCGAATACTATGGATGCTTCCGATTCGAAAACCTCCTCGGTGACTTCCATACTCTCTAGCCCGAACTTCTTATAGATATCCTCCCCGACGGTTGTCTCGCGATTATGGAACGCGGGCAGGCAGTGCATAAACTTCACTTTCGGGTTGCCCGTCGTTTTCAGCAATTCTCTATTCACTTGGTACGGTTTTAGAAGCTCTGTTCTCTCCTTCCAGACTTCATCTGGCTCACCCATAGAGACCCAAACATCGGTATAGAGAAAATCGCAATCCTGCACCCCTTCTTCCACGCTGTCCGTTATCTTTATCCGAGCGCCTATCGCGTTGGCGATTTCCTCCGCCTTTCGCACCAGCTCTTTGTTAGGTTGCAGGCTCTCCGGAGCAACACAGCGGAAATCCATTCCCATTTTCGCCGTACCGACAAGGAGAGAGTTCCCCATATTGAACCTGGCGTCCCCTAGATAAGCCAGCCTTACCTGGCTTAAGTGTTTGTCGGTATGCTCCATTATGGTAAGAATGTCCGCCAGCACTTGAGTGGGGTGAAACTCGTTGGTAAGGCCGTTCCAAACAGGTACGTTCGAGTATTCCGCAAGCGTCTCCACAATGTCCTGTCCGAATCCGCGGTACTCAATTCCGTCGTACATCCTGCCCAGCACGCGAGCCGTGTCTTTCAAGGACTCTTTCTTCCCTAACTGCGAGCTGGCTGGGTCCAGGTATGTTACCCTTGCCCCCTGGTCATAGGCGGCGGCTTCAAAGGCACACCTGGTCCTTGTGGAAGCCTTTTCGAAAATCAGAACTATGTTCTTTCCGACCATCCTTGGCTGCTCTGTTCCCGCATACTTCGCTCTTTTCAGTTCCGCGGAAAGGTCCAGCAAAAAACGGATGTCTTGCGGCGAGAAATCCAGTAACTTCAGAAAGCTCCTGTTTCTAAGACTGTAAGCCATTTTTCAACTGCCCCTCTATTTATTTGCTATGAGAATCTATAGGACAACTTGCTGGCCTCAGCTCGAGCAAACCTTTCGCATAGCCCAAACGTTTTTCTTGCGTCAAGCGTTAGTACCTTGACCGCTCCTATTTTGAGCGCCTCTTGCCGAATGGCAAGAAGATTGCTGACACCAGTGTCTGCGGTGAGAGCAGTAGCATCCATGTTATGCTTATCGGCTAGCCATTCTGTGGCTCCTGAACTATCCAAACCTCCACCATGAGCCAGCACTACCTTATCTGTCATTACTATGGCCTCCGACTGAAAACCCTTTCCAAGATATCCAGCGCCTCATCAACTTCGCTCTCGGTAGTAGTGAGTGGTGGCATAAAACGCAAGGCATCGGGCTTCACGCCGTTAACCAGCAAGCCTTCCTCCAGACAAGACAGCACCACCTCTTCGGCTATGTCATCCGTAAAGCCCAAGGCCAGCAATAGCCCACGGCCCCTCACCTCAACAATGAAACCGAATTTTCCCTTCAGCTTCTCCAGACCGCTCACCAAATACTGCCCCACCCGTCTAGCTTTTCCCGGCACATCGTTATCGATGATGAACTTCAGAGTCGCGAAGCTCGCTGCGCAAACCAGCGGATTGCCGCCAAAAGTACTGCCATGCTCACCGGCAGCGAAAACTGAAGCTCCCTCCTTCGCCAGCAAAGCCCCAATGGGCACACCACTGCCCAATCCTTTGGCCAGAGTCATCACGTCCGGTTCAATTCCAAATTGCTCGTAGGCGAACAATGTCCCAGTTCGACCAATACCGGTCTGAATCTCGTCAAGAATCAAGAGGACGCCTTTCTCGTCACACCAAGCCCGTATCCCCCTAAGATACTTGTCATGCGGCACATTAACCCCACCCTCACCCTGAACCGGCTCAACCATAACAGCACAAGTCCGAGCGGTAGTCGCCGCTTTGATTGCGTCTACATTATTGTAGTCAACGTTTATGAAGCCATCCGGGAGAGGAACATACGGTTCTTGAAACTTGCCTTGCCCAGTAGCTGCCACCATAGCCAAAGTCCGGCCGTGGAAGGAATTACGGGTGGTGATAATCTCGTAGGCTCCCCCAAGACGAAGCTTCCCGTACCTGCGAGCCAACTTCATCGCCCCCTCGCAAGCCTCAGCACCACTATTGCAGAAGAAGACTCTGTCAAGACAGCTGCTGTCAACCAACAATCCAGCCAATTCTATCTGAGGAATAGTATAGAACTGGTTCGACGTCTGAATTAGAGTCTCAGCCTGTTTTTTCAATGCCTCGACCACCACCGGATGACAGTGTCCCAGACTGTTGACCGCCCAGCCACCGACAAAATCGAGGTATTCCTTACCTTCAGCATCCCAAACCCGGGACCCTTGACCCCGGACTAGGGTTACAGGCAACCGTTTCGTTGTCTGCATGTACAGCCTCTGTTCAAGTTCCTGCCAGTTCTTCATTTTGCTAGCCGATTGTTGTCCCATCCCCCTTACCTTCAAACTCATTGAGCAAGGCATGAGGTACCCTGCCATCGACGATTCGAGTCACCGGTACCGTAGCCAAGGCCATAAGGCAAGCTTCAATCTTGGCCTCCATACCTCCTGAAGCTACACCCGAGACAATCAGTTCTCGGGCATCACCAGGGCCCAGCCTACGAATAGGCTTGTTGGATTTGTCGTAGAGCCCAGGGACATCAGTCAAAAAGACCAGTTTTTCTGCCTTCAAAGCTGCAGCAATTGCACCCGCAGCAGTATCGCCGTTAACGTTAAGTAAATTCGTTTCCTCACCTGATTTCTCCGACGTGCCAAGGCTTATCGGCGCCACTACCGGGATGTAGCCCGCTCCTAGCAATGTCTCCAGCAAACTCGCATTAACCTGCAACTCTTCCCCAGTATACCCAAGCTCAGGTGTCTTTTTCCTGGCCTCAATTAGGCCACCATCTGCACCGCTCAAGCCTACAGCTCTGCCTCCCAGACTCCAAATGGACGACACCAACTCCTTATTGACCAGACCAGTCAGCACCGCTGTCACCACTCTCAATGTTTCCCAGTCAGTTATCCTTAGACCTCTGATAAAGCCAGTGGAAATGCCCAGTCGGCTAAGCCAGTCAGATACTTCTCGGCCACCGCCGTGAACTATCACCATTGGTATACCCTTTTCTTGGAGCGCTACCAAATCCTCAATCGTAGTATCGCTTTTGCCAAGGGTACTCCCACCAAGCTTGATAACCAAGGGCTTCATGCGTTCATATCTCTAATCAGCGACTAGGTTGTATAAGCGCTATTAATGGTAACATATTCCTCAGACAGGTCACACCCCCACGCAGTAGCCCCACCGCTACCAAGGTTAAGGTTCAACCTTAAGAGCACTTCCCTGTGTGTCAACTTGGTGCCTACCTCCTGCTTGTCAAAAGGCACAGGTCGCCCTTGCTTCATTACACAGACATCCTGCAGATATACGTCCAACTTCGTCTCGGTTACTCCCGCCCCACTCCGACCAAGCGCGGCGACAATACGCCCCCAGTTGGGGTCATTACCGTGCATTGCTGCCTTAACCAGCGAAGAGCCAGCCACAGTACGAGCCGCTAGGCGAGCTTCAGTCACGGTAAGTGCGCCCTCCACAGCAACCTCCAAGAGCTTGGTGGCACCTTCTCCATCTCGGGCTATACATTTGGCCAGATGAAGGCAAACCTCGTATAAAGCCTTCTGAAAGACCCCGCCATTGCCATCATTGATGGTCTTGTTCCGTGCCAAGCCATTGGCTAAAAGCACCACCATGTCGCTAGGGCTCGTATCACCGTCGATGGTCACCATATTGAAAGAGGAATCCACCGCCTGTTGCAACGCCGATTGCAGGAAATCAACATCTACCGCCGCATCCGTGGCCAGGAAACAAAGCATGGTAGCCATATTGGGGTGTATCATCCCTGACCCCTTTGCCACACCACCAATGGTGAACCCGCTTGGCTCTGCTTCAACAAACACAGCTGTTTCCTTGGCGAAAGTGTCCGTGGTCATCATCGCCCTGGCCAACTCGTGACCTCCGTCCTCGGTGATGCTAATCTCACGGATGCCAACTCGAACCCTATCCATAGGCAGCGCTACCCCGGTCACCCCGGTGCTGGCAACCAGAACATGCTGCGGCGCTAGGCCTAGCTTCTCAGCCGCCACACCGGCCATACCCTCAGCATCTGCCATTCCTGCGTCGCCGGTGCAGGCATTGGCACAGCCAGAATTCACCACAACTGCCTGGGCATTCCTGTTTTGCAGATGCCTTCGAGAGAGGACCACCGGAGCTGCCCTGACTGCATTAGTCGTAAAGACACCAGCAGCCGTACAGGCCTCCCTGGAATAGAGAATGCCTAGGTCGAGCTCCGCTGATTGCTTTATACCAGATGAAATCGCTCCAGCCAGGAAACCCTGAGGAGAGGTAACAGTACCCGAGGCGATGGTCTTAAGATCAAAATCCATAAATGATGCTACTACAACACCTTTTGTACGGCAGATCGAGCCTAATCACCCTCCCTCAAGTAGTCCATAAGCTCACCGAAGGCCGGCGGGAATTGCCCCTGATACATAAGGAAGGAAGTTGTCGGATACCTCATCCCGGCCTTGTGAGTCTCTTCAAGCCCCCGGATCAGTGGCTCCACCTTGCTCGCAGGTACAGCAAAAGCAGCCTCTTGGTCCTGTGCCTGAGCAATGACCCGGTCACCGCCACCAGCGATAATTATCTGGCATTGGTCGGTCAGAATGGGGGTGGTAATCTCACCGCCGCAGGCAAACCCACCAGCATTGGTGGAGACAACAGGCTCGCCAACTGCGGAAACAGCGCTTTGTATTAGTCTCGACATCTGAGCCGGATTGCCATAAATTATGATGACCTCAGGCTCGAAACCAGCTCGATGAACAGGCGCCAGTACAATGTGCGTATGCTTTCCGTACTCAAGCCGGGGCAGGCTCTGGCTCATCTTGGCTCTAATTTCCTGACTCTCCACCCAAAAAGGTACATTGAAACTGCCATCCAGAAACTTCTCTTTTGCCGGAACCAGACCCAACGTGAGCGCGCCAAGAGGGCAAAGCATATCTTCCTTGCCCATAGCCATGAGCCAGCCCAAGCGCCGAGCCAGAGCGACGGCCTGGCATACCGGCATGGTCACTCCCAAATCTCGCTTGGGCATTCTGGCTTTCTCCGGGATCTCTCCCGCCGAGCCGACCATCTTGACCGCTACCGGAAAAGTGTGCGGACGAACGTAGGAATTCAAAGCTTCATTGACTTTCTGAAGATCCATTATCAGGTTACCTCCTCTCGCTTTATGACCCTTAGTACGCTTCAGTCAGCCTGCACTTGTCTGACTTTTCTCCTGGCCTCTATCGTTTCCAGCAGAGCTTGTAATCGAGTATCCACTTGGGCGTCACTATAGAACCTTGGATCACATGAGTCTCCGCCAATTGTAATCGCCGGGAGGCCGAGTTTCCTGGCTACTCCATCCATGAGGGCAAAGCTCTGACCATTGATTCCTCGGCACGTCTGCGTTTCACTCATCACCAGTCCATCTATGGAATACTCCTGGCAGAAATCGGCGACAGCCTTCACCCTATGGGAATAGTCATAATTGGCCAACGTATCACACACATTGTAGGCAATGCTCTCCAACGGCCGTTCCGGGTCAATCATGTCCGCTCTTGGCAAAAAGAGCAGGTGAGTATAGGGACCTGCAACCAGGCAGGCATCTAGCGCAGCAAACTTCCTGGCCAGTACCCCAAGCCTGGACCAGGTCAATATACCATCCCAATAGAGACGGTACTTCTCAACAGGCACGCAGCCAATCCCCTGAGAGATTCTGTGCTCGACTTCCTCCTTCATCTTTTGTAGCAAATCTCCGGTCCCGGGCACACCAACAAGGTGACAAACAAGACCTATGCTGGCTGCCATATCGAAGAAACTGGCTGGCGCTGGAACATGCTGGCAGAGCTTCATGATTTCCTGCCGCAAGCTGGTCGCTTTTTTCACCTCGACAAGCACCTCTTTGAGACGGTCCCAATTATATGGCTGGCCCGTCACGCTCTCCAACAACGCAATGAGTTCGCGTTCCTGACGGATGAAATCTGCTATGTTATGTTCCCGGTCTGACTCATCCCAACAAAAGCGTGGTTCCAGATGGAACGCTGGTATGTCACAAATGGCAGCGACGCAGTCGCCCCACAGCCGCCCGGTAGCACACCCACCTCCTGGCACGTTAATATACAGGTCTGGCTTCGGCATTTTGCAAATGCTTTCATGCATAGAGGATTCGAGCTGAAAATGCCCCTTGGCTATTCTAGCTAACCCGATGAAGCTACGCGCGTAGGAGCAAGCGTCCGGCAAAAGGCCAAAGGCCTCAGCAGCATCCTGCAGTGGTTTCTCCTGCCCTCGGGCTGCAAGACCGGCAATAAAACCTTCGGCATGGAGCACTGGCATGTCCGCCCCCCTCGCCAAAAGAAACCCGGGCAGACCGTTAGCCCAGACAACCTTCTTACCTTCTGCCGCTTGCCTCTTGATATCCGCAAAGGAGTCAGCCATCATTTGCCCTATTGATGAAGCACTGTCCAGCTTGTTCGGCTGCTTGACCTGCGTGTCCATTCTGTTTCCTCCTGCCTTTGTAGTCCCGATAGTACTGCTTTTCGTCAGCCCAACATCTCCACAAATGCCTGCAGCCTGGTTCTGACTGCTTCTAGAGAGACCACTTCATGTTCCGTCTCCACCATGATATGAGGTATACCTGCACGCGCTAGAGCCTGCTTAATGAACGGATAGTGGAAAATGTGGGGTTCACAGTATTTGGCAATTAAGACAACAACACCGTGCGCCCCAATATCATTGACTCTCTGCACAATGTATTCCTCCCACCTGATGCCTGTGATATCACTTCGTGTGGGAATCGGGATGGATTTGTTCAGATAACGCCTGGCTAAACACTCAATCGGATCCCCGTCCAGCTCAACATCTACAGCATAGTAGCGATAGCCTGTGTACAGGTCATCGTCTACTATGGCTGCCCCCACTCCCTCGACTACGTCCAGAATGTCAGCCTTTGGACTCTGACAGAGGTGCCCAGAGATAAACAGCCTCTTGCCTTCTAGAGGAGAAGGCGTCACTTTTTCTAACTGGGCAACCAGGCTTTCAATCAGGCCACTGTGCTCCTCTTTCGGCATGAGCATGCTGGATTTGACTACCACCTGCATATCCCGGAAACCAAGTAGCCTGGGACTCCCTCTGCGCAGCTCATGCAACCTCCTGAGTAACGAACGGTTCTTGTTGTAGACCAGAATACTCTGTTCCAATGATCTGTCATCTATCTTGTCCCCGGCTAACTCCTCCAGGCTCGCCCTGGTCTTCTCCAACTCCCTAATGGTGTCTTGCATGACACCTTCTCTGGTAAGAGACGTCGGCAGCTGGA
This sequence comes from uncultured Dehalococcoidales bacterium, assembly GCA_964616785.1. Classification (GTDB taxonomy): domain Bacteria; phylum Chloroflexota; class Dehalococcoidia; order GIF9; family UBA5629; genus JAUVVE01. The sequence goes on along the minus strand of CAZTRR010000050.1, from coordinate 2,457 downwards.
GGTATCCCACGTAGACTGTGGGCATAATTTGCCTCAAAGTACACGCTGCGTTCCGATTCTGAATACATATATCAGTGTAGACCACGCCATCAAGAACGTTCAGTTCGCCTTTGGCGGCGATGTCTATGATATTTCGGGTAATGCCGCAGAAAAACGGATAAACGTGGGAGAATCCCGCAGTAACTGCCTCGCCGGTTTCCTGAAGCACCACGGGCAACATGCCGGCAGCATGAATTAACTCCTCAGGGAAGTGCATTGGACTACAGGCCACCACCTTCTTTCCGTTGGCTTCTTTCCATGTGCTCAACTTCTCATAAGGCGTGTCAACCACGGCCCTGAATCGGTTCATAATGTCACTAACATTGCTCTCCGACATGTCGAGTTATTCCTCTAAAGCTCACGCCTGGGTAAAGGTTTCTACGATGACTGCGTCATACTTCTACGTTCTTCTTGAGTTCCTCCACGGCAAACAGGGCAGCCCCCAGGGCGCCCACTATTTGTGGCTCCGGAGGCAGGATTATCTCGGTCTTGAGAAGCCTTTCCAAAGTTCGCACCACACCTGCATTCTTGGCAACCCCACCACTCATCACCACTGGAGACGACACACCCACCTGGTTGACCAAGCTATGCATGCGTCTGGCAATGGACTCATGGATGCCAGCGATGATATCCAGTCTCGAGCGGCCCTGAGCCGTCAGTGAAATCACTTCAGATTCAGCAAAGACGGTACAGATGCTACTTATCAGCGCTGGATCCTCTGATTTCAAGGAGAGCATCCCCATCTCATCCAGTGGTACTTCCAGGGCGTGCGCCATCACCTCCAAGAACCGTCCTGTCCCGGCCGCGCACTTGTCATTCATCGCGAAGTTGACTACGCTACCCCCACCGTTCAGCGCAATTACTTTGCTGTCCTGACCTCCGATATCAATCACGGTTCTCACACCGGGGAACAGGAACTGTGCACCACGCGCGTGACAGCTGATCTCGGTGATGTTCTTCTCACCAAAGCTTACCATGTTTCTGCCATATCCCGTGGTGACCAGAAAGCCTACTTCCGCCCGGGTCATGCGAGCCGCCGCCAGAGCTTGCTGCAGAGATGCAACAGCAGCAGCTTCATCAACGATCTTGCCCTGAATCACCTTGTACGAGGCGACGTGGCAATCTGAGTCCAGTACGACACTTTTGGCAGTCAGAGAACCGATGTCCACTCCGACAGCGACGTTCATTGCTTTCCCTTTCCACATTCGTCCAGCATGATACCCGAAAAGCTGGGCGGTTTACAAGGACTTGTAGTGTTGAAATAAACCACACGACCCTCTTTGCGTTATAATACGTGAAACCAAGTCCAAAGAAAGCATTTGAACGAAGGAGGCCCCGATGAAAAGGCTCTTGGTTACGGCTACGACATCGATATTGGCGATCGGCCTGCTAGCTGGCTGCGCTGGCGGGATAGAAACCTACACGGACGCAGACAAGACGATAAACGCCAACGTAAACGAGGAGTTCGTTATCACCCTGGACTCAAACCCCACCACTGGCTACAACTGGGAGGAAGACTACGACGAGGCTATGCTCAAGCTGGTGGAGAGCAAATACGAGATGAGCAAACAGGCTGAAGAGGGCATGGTCGGCGCTGGTGGGACTCAGTATTTCCGGTTCCAGGCGCTGAAGACGGGCACAACCGAGATCACTCTTACGTATAAACGGTCCTGGGAAACGGAGAGCGCTGATCAGAAGGTCTTCACCGTTGACATACAATAGTACTCAAACTCGTTTGAGCGCGGTTCCCGGCCTCCTCGGCCTCTGTGGCTTAGCCAGCCGTTGGCCCTCCATTTACCTAGTGAGGTTGACTAGGCAGATAGGGACGACACCGAAGCTACGGACTACGCCGACACCGAGGCTGAGCCACAGCCAGCGCCAGACCGTCCCGCGCCCTAGGAACGTCAACTGATGATGGGCCTACCAACATTGTCACCCCGGGGTCTTCAGAAGACACCCTCCTAGATTCTTGGGTTACAAAAAGCTCTGTGCAGAGGGTAGCCTGAAGTTCTACAAGCCCTTACTTTGCCCAGTGGTACGGTTATTTAAGCGAAGCAGCACAACAGCAGCACAACCCCAACAAGAACCCTTCGATAAGAGAAGCGGAACCTTAGGCTATAATCCCTCTACCTCTATCCTCGTTAAGTCCGACACCAAGTCGCCGGAGTCCGAATCAAGGAAGCCCATCTCATAATTTGTCACGAGAGCAAGACGCAATGTCTGGCCAGCTACGCCGCACCCCTTATCTTGGGGAGTTCCCCTCATAAGGTTGACCAAGTTTGTTGAAAGAACAAGCCCTCTCGGGCTACAGCCTAGTAACCCATAGCCTCCTTCTTCTCCTGGTCGATCCATAGTCGGGCGGCTCCGCCGCTGCCGTTGGCAGCTCCAATAACACCCTGACCGTAGAAATTACCTACC
>CAZTRR010000049.1:2319-13563 GCA_964616785.1 uncultured Dehalococcoidales bacterium | reverse complement strand
CTACCCCGCCAGGCTCTCCTAACCCTTTCTGTCCAACCCTAGGGGTGCAGTCCATTGGATGGCGGCAGGATACACAATATATTGGGGGAAAGTTGGGTTCAGTTTACGAATACCATGGAAAGGCAAATTAGAAACAATTTTCGATGCTTACCCTTATACTGCCAGTATCTTTTCAGGAAAGTGGGTATCTCAATATGGCTTTCCAGCAGAAAGCTATAAGAGTTACAAGGATGAATTAATGAAATCTCCAATACTTGGGAGTTTAGTAGCAGCGGGCAGAAGATATGAAAACTTCGATACTATGACTGTTGATGATATCGTTTTATTGCTTAGTGCTACTGATAAACTTGTTGATGAGTTATTTGAGGCAAGTAAATCTACTGATTAGGTGAGGTCAATAAGCCAGTTTTGCCTGTATCTCTTTGCCTAGTTTGTTCAATAGTCTATTGCTAAACATACCCTTCTTGATAGCGACTCTCGTTAGCTCAAAGAATACCTGTTCTTCAAGCATCGACGGTCTCTGTCCCCATTTCATTTTACCCTTTGTTTTGTTTGTTGACATCCAATAGGGAAACCAAAGAACTTCACCTACTGACTTAGACTCCAAAAGCATTATTTTCGGGTCATACTCTACATTACCTTGTTCAGCATCTCTGTACTCGACTGGATTAGCTAACTTGGCAACCTCTTTGACACGCCACTCATGCACTCCTTTGTACCATGGGTGAACTATGCTCCCAACATCAGCTGGCATTTTCCTCACCTTCCTTGACTGAATCCCTTGGTCCGTGCAGGTCGATTTATGTGGAGTGGTGGCAGCGGCTGGACTTGAACCAGCGACCAAGGGCTTATGAGTCCCCTGCTCTACCGCTGAGCTACGCTGCCGTGCCATAAAAGTTAGCACAGTCCTCTTGTACGTGTCAATTCGCCGTGCTATAATGCCACACTGAATTCAATATCGGACTCTCCGAGCCTTTTCTCCTAAAGGAAGACACCCATGGAGACTGGCCGGTAGGGTGCCGCTGGAAACGGCGACGCCTCCCATGTTTGGAAAGGAGAGCTGGACAGGTGCTGTCTGAAAGCGTCTCCTTCTGAGACGCTTTTTTGCTGTCCGGTTTCGATACGTGGAGGTGAGATTATGAGCGACGGAGTACCACTGCTGAGACGGATATCCTCAAGCAGGATGACAATCACCTTTGGCCTGCTGGCGCTGGTGATTATGCTCTTTGTCTTCGTGCCGCTGCTTAAGACCGTGTTCGGGTCCAGCCCGAGCGTTCTGTTCGAGACGCTGCTCGACGCGAAGGTGAGGAGCGCTATCTGGCTGAGCCTGTACACGGCTTTGCTGGCTACCGTGGTTGGAGCGCTGTTCGGCGTTCCGCTGGCGTATATCCTGGCGCGTTTTGATTTCCCGGGAAGAAGAGTCGTGGAAGGGCTAATCGACGTGCCTATCGTGATCCCGCATACCGCGGCAGGTATCGCCCTGCTTTTCGTGTTCGGGCGCAATTTCTTTGCCGGCAGAGCTTTCAACCTGCTGGGTATCAGCTTCGTTGACTCGGTTGCCGGCATCGTGATTGCCATGCTCTTTGTCAGCATCCCGTTCTTGATAGACTCAGCCAAGGAGGGCTTCAGGAGCGTTGACGTGAGGCTGGAGAAGGTGTCGCGCACGCTCGGCGCCTCGCCGTGGCAGAGCTTCTTCAGGATTTCTCTGCCGCTGGCGTGGCGCAGCATCCTCACCGGCAACATAATGATGTGGGCAAGAGGCATAAGCGAGTTCGGCGCCGTGATGATACTCGCCTACCACCCGATGGTGGCATCCATCCTCGTCGCCGAGCGGTTTGAGACCTATGGCCTCGACTACGCCAGGCCGGTGGCGGCACTGCTCATCGTGGTCTGCCTTGCCATCTTCATCGGGCTCAGGACCTTCGCCTACCGGGGAGGAAAGGCATGATCGAGGTGAAGGACCTGTCGGTTGACCTGGGCGGTTTTCTTCTCAGAGATATCACGCTGGATGTGAAAGACGGTGAATACTACATGATCCTGGGCCCGACGGGCGCCGGCAAGACGGTGCTCCTGGAGTCAATAGCCGGGCTCTATCCCATCAGGGGAGGTCAGATATGGCTGAACGGGCGGGAAATCACCAACCTCGAGCCGGAGAAACGGGGCATAGGGATGGTGTACCAGGACTATGTTCTTTTCCCTCACCTTTCGGTCAAGGAGAACGTCGTTTTCGGCTTGAGGCTGCGGCGGCTTCCCAGGCATGAGATTGAGGCTACGCTCGACTGGCTGACGGAGCTGCTGGGTATTTCTCACCTGCTGGAGCGCAAGCCCGATACGCTGAGCGGCGGTGAGAGCCAGAAGGTGGCCCTGGCGCGGGCGCTGAGCGTTAAGCCGGAGGCGCTCCTGCTCGACGAGCCGCTGAGCGCCCTCGACCCGGAGACGAGGGAAGACATCCAGCACGAGCTTCGCCGCGTACATGAGCGCCTGGGGTTGACGGTTATCCACGTGACGCACGACTTTGAGGAAGCGGTGGCCCTGGGGGATAGAATCGCGGTTATCGGTGAAGGCCGCATAATGCAGGTGGGGACGTCGGAGCAGGTATTCCGCCAGCCTAACTCGGAGTTCGTGGCGCGCTTTGCCATGTCACGAAACATCTTCAGTGGAGAGGTCCGTGACGGTGATGATGAGTGTGCTGTCATCGAGGTAGGCGAGGTTGGGATTGCAGTGGCGACCGAGTTGAGGGGCAGGTATCATGCCTCCATACGGCCTGAGGATATCCTTATCTCGCCTGAGCCGCTGAAGTCCAGCGCGCGGAACTCCCTGCGCGGGACTATCAGCCGCGTTGACGACAGGGGGTCGACGCTCCTGCTCACCGTGAGCGTTCCGCCGGAGTTTATATGCCTGGTGACGCGCCGCTCTTTCGAGGAGATGGAACTGAGCGAAGGGAAGGAGGTGTACCTGACCTTCAAGGCGTCGGCGGTACACGTGTTTTAGTTGGCGAGGCTTGGAGTGTCTGAGTTGGCACATCATGACATGGGGTGGGTCACCCGTGGGCGGGTGACTCCCACGAAGGGAAGGAGGAATTCGGTGACCCATACAGGAACTGAACTGTCTGCCCTAGCCGTAGCATTGCTGGTGGTGCTGGTTTTGGTGCCGGGGTGTGCTCAGACAGCACCGCCTCAAGAATTTGAAGGCAAGCTACCTCTATTCCATGCCGGGAGCTTGACTATACCCTTTGCGCAGGTGAGCGAGGAGTTCAATGAGATTTACCCGGATGTGGAGATACTGGCCGAGGGGGCGGGCAGCCAGACTACCATCCGCAAGGTCACCGAACTCCACAAGGAGTGTGGGGTTGTCGGCTCAGCCGATTACACCGTTATTCCCCAGCTGATGTTCCCCGAATATGCCGACTGGTACATAGTGTTCGCTACTAACCGCATGGCTATCGCGTACACTGGTGCATCACAGTATGGCGACGAGATTAACGCAGACAACTGGTATGAAATCCTGCAGCGGCAGGGCGTTACGTACGGTCGGAGCGACCCCGACCAGGACCCCTGCGGTTATAGAACCCTGATGGTATGGCAACTGGCCGAGAGCCACTACAACGTTCCCGGGCTATACGATAGCCTCTATGGTGCTGGGGGGGACATGATGCGACCGAAGGCGGTGGACCTTATCGCCCTGCTGGAGTCGGGAGACACGGACTATGCCTTTGAGTATTCGTCCGTAGCGGCGCAGCACAATATGAAGTATGTGGTTTTACCACCGGAGGTCAACCTGTCTGACGAGGAGTTCAAGGACTTCTACGCCACGGCCGAGGTGGAGATCGCCGGGAAGAAACCGGGCGAGACGATAACCAAGAAGGGTAAACCCATAGTCTACGGGGTGACCATACCGAAGAATTTCCCGCACCAGGAACTGGCAATAGCCTGGGTGAGGTTGCTGCTGAGTCCTGCTGGTCTGGCAATAATGGAGGCGAACGGTCAGCCCCCCGTTGCCCCACCGGTCACCAACGACATGAGCAAGCTGCCTGACGAGTTGCAGCCCCTGTGTATCGAGAAATGAGTCATTGACCGGTGACATCCTGGACCGGCGGCGTCGAAGCTGGGTCGGGGGTGCCATGCTGCTCTCTCTTTGTCTTCGGGAACGGAAAAGGCTACAATCTTGGCGCAGTCGGACAGTCCGCACTGTCGACATGGACTCCGGGCACCCGGAGAACGCTATACCTGTGTAAAGGAGGAAACCCTATGGGCAAGACGGCAATGGGCCCGCAGACTCTAATCTACCCCATGCCCACGCTCCTGGTTGGAGCAGATATTGATGGCAAACCGAACTTCATGGCGGTGGCCTGGGGTGGTATTGCCGGCAGTGATCCGCCGATGGTCTCGGTGGCCATACGGCACAGCCGGTACACCCTGAAGGGCATCAGGCAAAACATGGCTTTCTCAGTCAACGTCCCGTCCGCCGATATGGCCAGGGAAACCGACTACTGTGGCATCATATCCGGGGCGAAGGTCGACAAGGTGGGGGTCTGCCAGTTCGAGGTATTCTACGGCGAAGTCGACAACGCCCCGCTGATAGAGCAGTGCCCCGTCAATATGGAATGCAGAGTTGTACATATGCTGGATTTGGGGAGTCATTCGCTTGTCGTAGGCAGAATTGAGGAGACCCATGTCTCGGAGGCCTGCCTCACGGACGGGAAACCGGATGTCAGTAAGATCAGGCCCTTTGCCTTCAACACGACTACTCTTCAGTATCAAGCCCTCGGAGAGGTCGTGGGCAAGGCATTCAGCATGGGCAGGGAACTCAAGACCCAGTAACGACGTTGAAAGCGGGTTGAGGAGCTGGAAGTCATGGCGAAAACGTATCACGACGAAGATGCAGGCCTGGACTTCCTGCTCGATTGAGCCGCATCGAGAAGCTCCAACTGGAACTCGGACGCTTCTGGCTGGGGAGTCTACGTTTGTACTGGGACTCCTGGTGAGTCCATAATATGTGCGGTGAAAAAGCCGGGCGGTTGCTGAGCACAAAGGAGAGATCGAATGTCAGACCTTGTCGACAGCGTCGTTGGAATCTATCACTTCGTTGCTGATAGGCCGCCGAAGAACGTTCCCCTTGTCCCCCCGAAGCCCCGGGCTGTCAACCCCTGGTGCAGCAATGGCCAACCTCGGGTGGCGAAGGCGGTGGCGGGTGAGGACATAAAGGGTTCCATCGATAGAGTTATGGCGCTGCTGGGGCCTTTGGAGAAGGCCATTGGTAGGGGCGACAAGGTTCTTCTGAAACCGAATTTCAACAGTCCAGACCCGTTCCCTGGTTCCACAGACCTCGGCTTTCTGCGCGCCGTGGTTGAGCTTCTACTGGAGGCGGGAGCAAGGGTGACAATCGGTGAGAGTGCCGGGGGAATGTGGAGGCCGACCAGAAACGTCTTCCGAAAGCTGGGCGTGTCCGACTCGGTACGTGATTTGGATGTGGAGCTGGTTGCCTTTGACGAAAAGACTGAAGACTGGGTGCGAGTCAAGGTCGGCGGTGATTACCTGGACTCGGTGTGTGTGCCGCGCAGAGCGTACGAGGCCGACAAGATAGTGTACCTGCCGTGCCTGAAGACGCACAAAATGGCGCGGTTTACCGGTGCACTGAAGCTTACCGTGGGCTTCATGCACCCGGGGGAACGCCGTGCTCTTCACGCGCGCAACCTGGAGGAGAAGGTTGCGGAAATCAGCCTGTGCTGGCAACCTGACCTGATAATCATGGATGGCAGAAAAGCCTTCGTTTCCGGGGGCCCGAACACGGGCCAGTTGGTGAAGCCCGGGCTGCTACTCGCTTCCGGTGACCCTGTCGCTACGGATGTCGAAGCGATGAAGGTGCTGCTGACCTATGAGGCTCGGAACAAGCTCGTGGCAGACCCCTGGCAATCTCTTCAGGTCATTACAGCCTTGAAACATGGCCTGGGGCCGACGGAAAAGCAATACGTTGTGGTGGAGTGAGAGTCGGCCAGGCCAGCACACGAAGGCTCGGGTGAGAAGGGTATTACATCTGAGTTAATTCTAGTTGATGCCCGACGCTTCGCGGTACAGACGGTTCTTCCAGCGGACTCCCTTGCCGACGGCCTGTCGCGCGCCAGCATAGAGAGCAGTCAGGAAGAGGAATGAGAACCCAATCGGGTGCAGGAAGGCCGAAACGGCCGGCTCCTTGAAGTAGTTGTCTACCAGCCAGCGCATACCTACTATCAGGACTACCTGGAACACGACGACAAGTTGCCAATCGGCAGGGGCAGCCGCTCCGAACAGCGTGTTCCAGAGCCAGTAGAACGGGGCCAGGAGGAAAACGTAGCCGGCTATCATCAGCCCAACCAGGGCTGCCGGTGATAACGCTGCCACTGAGTACATCCACTTGACGAACCCCTCCCACATTGCCCCTACGTTTCGGTACATGTGGCATGAGACCACTGGTGACAGATTGACCGCCACGTGCCGACCTCCATGCCGGGTCACTTCAACCCCCAGCCAGACATCTTCCAGGATTCTGGATTTCACTGCCTTGTGTCCGCCCATGCGCCAGTATTCCTCCGTGGGGAAGAGGAGGAACTGACCGATTGCCAGCGATGGCCTCGGTTTTCTGGAGCGCTGCACCCACCACAGCGGCAACCAGCTCATGATAACGAAGTACAGTACGGGCATCGCCACTTTTTGGGCGAAGGAGGACGCAAGCTGACGGGGGAATCCAGAGAGCAGGGAAGGTCTAAGCTCAAGGGCCAGGCCAAGGACACTGCGCAGCATATGAGGGGCATGTGCGGTATCGGCATCAACGAACAGCAGCCACGAACCTGCGGCCCTCTTGGCGAGCTGATAGCAGGCGAACGGCTTGCCCGCCCAGCCTTCAGGAAGGGGTTCACCTCGTATCAGCTGGACACGGCTGTCCGTGGCCGCTACCCGGGCCACAAGGTTGGCCGTGCCATCTGAGGAGTTGTCATCCAGCACCAGAATCTCGAAGTTGGGGTAGTCCTGTTGCTGAAGAGACCTTAGGCAGGCTTCTATGTTCGCCTCCTCATCCCTGGCAGGGATAAGCACCGAGACCAGAGGGGCCGGCTGGAGTATCTTAGTACCGCTACTGGGCGTCTTGAGGCTTCTCAGATTGAGGATGAGGTTAAGGGCGAAGAGCGCCAGGCCGATGGCTACTATTATCTGGTACAGCATGCTGTGAATTCCGCTATTGCTGGCTTAGGCTTGTCGTTTTCTTGTTCGAAACCGGCCGATGAGTGCTACTTTGAACCTGGGAGTAGTCCTCAGGTCTTTGAGTTGCTTCACTGCGAATACTGCGAGGACACACAACACAAACAGCGATTCCAGTGAAAAACCCGTGGTGGTTACCAGGTAAGTCAGTGCACCTGCCGAGCCAAGAATCACCCTCCAGGCGTCGATTGCTATGAAAAGGAAAGCCAGGAACATGAATACGAGGCACGCGATCAGCACCTCGTGTTGAGGCAGCGCTAAGAGGACACCACCAGTGACCGCCAACGACTTGCCGCCTTTGAACCGGAGCAGGGGGGAGAAGGCATGTCCCAATATGGCACTCAGTCCAACCGCCATGACTGCGCCCTCAGGGAGTCCGAAGAATGAGTGCGCCAGGGCCACAAAAGGCACGCCTTTTGCCATGTCCAGGATTAGAGCCAGGCAACCAGACTTGCGGCCTCCAGCTCGGAAGACATTCGCCGCCCCGGGATTGCCGTCTCCGTACTCTCTTATGTCTTTGCCCAGCAGCCAGTGGCCGATCCATAGCGAAAAAGGGCACGCGCCCAGGCAAAAAGCGGACACGGCTAGCGATGTTGCATATAGTACTTCCACTGTGCCAACCCCTGACTGTGCTCGTGCCTAATACCTAGTAACCCTAGGTATAGGATAGCCTACAGCATTCTGTTCTGTCAAGAGCTACAGCCGTGTAGCGCGTGGGCTGGTTATGATGGGTCTGGCGAAGTGCGGAGCATTCCGGCGAACGCATTTTGTGTGCCGTTGTGGGCTATCGGTGGTCTTCAATTGGAGCGCCGGGCCGTGGCGATTCTGCTTTGAAGCTGAAGGTGTGGACGCATTCACGTCCTTCGACCTTCAGGCATTTCCCAACCGGCGGCGTCATTTCATACTCCAGGCCCATGGCTTCGAGCCAACCGGTGGTGCGGGCAAGGACGCCACATTCTAAATGCTCAGTGACGCCGGCACGGACTGCGTTATCGTAGGCAAAACAACGCTGGACACGCCATTGATAGGCGCTGTCATTTACCTTGACTATGTCATAGTCAGCCAGGTCAGGCCCGACCAGGCCTATGAAGACCTCGTGTACCAAGAGGTAGTCGTCCATCGTTTTCGCCGGGGGCAGTTTCAATGCGCGAGCGATTCGTTGGGCTTCGACCTTTCCGATCTCGTGTGCTGCCGTTCGGTTGATGCGGTTGACCACCGTCATGTCGTACTCGCTGGCGACCGCCATGAACCAGCGCGCATCGTGCGACATCCAGTTCTTGACCAGCAGTGCTTCGCGTTCTGGCGGTGACAGCCGACCCAGGATGTCCCTGGCTTCTTGCCTCAACTTAGGCTGGAGGTTCTCCTGATGACTCATGTAAACTCCCGAAATTTCAAGCCGGTTTGATTTCAGACGTGACCCCTTTTGGCTTCGGCTGATATCCAGGAGCACCAGGCGTCTATGCCGGCCCCTGTCTTACAAGAGACCTCAAATATCTTGACCTTGGGGTTCAGCCCTTCAACCGCCTTGCGGAAGCCCGCCAGGTCGAATTCGAGGTGAGGCAGAAGGTCGAGCTTGTTTATCACCACGGTGTCGGCTTCGGTAAACATGAGAGGATACTTCGTTGGCTTGTCATCGCCTTCGGGAGTGCTGGCGATTACCACCTTCCTGTGTTCTCCCAGTGCGAACTCAGCGGGGCAAATCAAGTTGCCGACGTTCTCGATGAAGAGCAGGTCGATATTCTCCAGAGGCAACCTGTTCAAAGCGGGCGTGATCATTTGAGCTTCCAGTGAGCAGCTAGCGCCGGTGTTTATCTGGATTACCGGGATTCCCTGGCTGTCGATCTTGTCGGCATCTATCTTGGAGGCTACGTCACCTTCGATGACAGCCAGTTTCAATTCATTCTTCAGGCGGTCGATTGTCTGCAGGATGAGGCTGGTCTTGCCGGCCCCCGGCGATGACATAACGTTGAGGGTAAGGACGTTATGCTTGTCCAGAGTTCCCCTGTTCCGGTCGGCTATGGCGTCGTTGGCACTTGTGATATCTTTCAGTACTTCTATCTTCATTATTCCACCTCTATGCTTTCTATGTAGCAGTTGCGCCCGCTGATTACTTCTATACTGGAGCTTTGGCAGTCCGGGCAAATCCATAGGGAGTCCTTCGGGTTGAAGCTCGTCGAGCAATCCCGGCATCTGAACTCGGCTGGCACCTGCTTGAAATCGATAGTCGCGCCTTCGGCAGCGTTATCCTTCTTCAGGAAGTCGAAGTAGAATTGCACAGAATCGCTGACGACTCCCGATAGCTCACCGATTACCAGGTTAATCTTGGTGATCTTGCTTGCCTGAGCCGCTTTGGCCTCATCCAAAACGATGTTCAATATACTCTGGGTTATTGCGAACTCGTGCACTTGGCTATTCGTCGGCGCTCCGTAGTCTGGTCCCTGAGGAATTATAGACTCTTGCCTTCAGCTTTTTCAAGTAGCGGGCTAGCCCCTGACGCAGTGAGAGGGGGGTGCTTCTGGTATACTTTCTTGTTATCTGACGTCGGAAAGAAAGGCAATGCTCTCAGAATTGATTTGCCGAGGTTGAAGTAAGGCGCCAAGTATTAGGATATCCAATTCTCGAAGTCAACTGAAAAGAGGCTTTCTCGCGGGGGTCAAGAAGGGGTGGAGTAGTTTTGTCTGGATGTGCAAGATCATTCTGCCCGTTTCCCTTGCGGTGACTTTGCTACAGTGGACTGGCTGGCTGAATCAGCTGGATTTCCTGTTGAATCCCTTAGCGAGCTTGCTCAATCTACCTCCCGAAGCGGCGTTGCCAATCATTACCGGGATGTTGACAAACCTCTACGCCGTTATCGCCATAATTACAGCCCTTCCCTTCACCGTCGAGCAGATGACATTGATTGCCATATTCAACATGATTGCTCATGGACTCATCATGGAAGGCATCATCCAGCACAGGTCTGGTCTCAACGTGATTAAGGCGAGTCTAGTCCGTATTGTGGCTGCTACCTTAACCGTGCTCATAGTGTCCCAATTCCTTGGTGATACCAGGCAGAGCGTGGCAGTACCGGCTGAACTTGCGGTTCAGGCCCCGTTTCTCGAGGTCTTGAAGGGTTGGGGCGTGGACATGATAGCTCTGCTCCTGAGGATTCTTGGGATAATCATGTTCATCATGGTTATTCTGGAGTTGTCGAAATCGCTGGGGTGGATCGGGTACTTGATCAGGTTTCTGAGACCCCTGATGAAGGTTCTGGGACTCTCAGAGCGCACGGCCACCATGTGGGTAGCCGCTGTGTTCTTTGGCCTGTTCTTTTCTGGAGCTGTCATTATGGAAGAGGCCAAAGAAAGCGCCTTGTCAAGGGGGGAACTGGAGCGTCTTCACATCTCTATTGGCATCCAGCATGCTATCGTGGAAGACCCTTCCCTTTTCGCAATCTTGGGATTGAACGTTTTCTGGCTGTTGGTGCCGCGGTTTATTATGGCCATGATGGCTGTTCAGGTCTATCGCGCTGCACAATACCTCAGGACCAAGTTGGTTCACCACTGATTCGTCTTCCATAATAGCATGGGTTTTGGAGTTCGCTGAGGCGGTAGCTTTACCCTTTGTGAGTGTCAGGTCCCCAGACCTGACCTCACTGGCCGCCGCTTTGATTTTGACCTACTGGGGCAGCAATCTGAGTTGCAAATAAGAATACGGGCATGTTCGTTGAGGCTGGACAATTCAGCGGAGGCCCAGGGCTGCTGTCAGGTCAGGGACCTGACAACCACGATTCTGAGACAGGTCTTGCTTGCTTTGGCTAGCTGTCATTGCGAGCGAAGCGCGGCAATCTGATAGTTGGCTCCCTTCCCCCAGATCGCTTTAGCACTGCGTGCTTCGCAATGACGAAAGAGCACATGTGGGGATGGGGCTTCCCGGCGTTTGTTCTATCAAGGGAGAGGGAAGAATTGGACGCGCACGGAGGTTTGCTCTGCAGGCAGGGCTATGCTAACATTTGGTTTGCGGTGAAAACCTTCTT
>CAZTRR010000049.1:0-2219 GCA_964616785.1 uncultured Dehalococcoidales bacterium | reverse complement strand
GTTTGCTCTGCAGGCAGGGCTATGCTAACATTTGGTTTGCGGTGAAAACCTTCTTGGGTGGTGAAGCTGTCCCTTACGCGTCAAGGGTAAAGCAGGAGGTTGCAAGTGGAGCCTAGGATTGGGGTATACGTGTGTCATTGCGGCAGCAATATCGCTGGCACGGTTGATACGGCGGCGGTTGCGCAGTTTGCACAGGGTCTTGAGGGGGTGGTGGTGGCTCGTGACTACAAGTTCATGTGCTCCGATCCGGGGCAGGAGCTCATCAAGAACGATATACGAGAGTTGGGGCTAAATCGCGTGGTTGTTGCCTCTTGCTCACCGGCAATGCATGAGCCTACCTTTCGCCGTGCCTGCCAGGAGGCGGGGCTAAATCCCTATCTATTTGAGATGGCGAATATCCGTGAGCACTGTTCTTGGGTAACCGAAGACCGCGAGGAAGCGACTGAGAAGGCCAGGTCCCTGGTAGGCGCTGCCGTAGGGCGTGTGTATTATCATCAACCCCTTGAGACCAGGGAAGTTGCGGTCAACACCAATACTCTGGTGGTGGGTGGGGGTATCGCTGGCATTCAAGCGGCGCTGAAGATTGCTGACTCCGGGCACAAGGTGTACCTGGTGGAGAAGGAGCCCAGTATTGGCGGACACATGGCGCAACTGGACAAGACATTCCCCACCCTGGATTGCTCGGCCTGCATCCTCACTCCAAAGATGACGCTGGCGGGCTCTCATCCCTATATTGAGCTTATGACCTATAGCGAGGTGGTTGAAGTGGCGGGCTTCGTGGGGAATTTCAAGGCCAAGATTCGCAAGAAGGCCCGTTATGTGGATGAGGACAAGTGCACCGGATGCGGTGTATGTCAGACCAAATGTCCTTGGAAGGCAGATAGTGAGTTTGATGTCGGCCTGAGCCAGCGAAAAGCCATTTACACCCCATTCGCTCAGGCAGTGCCGAATACACCGGTTATCGACACGGAGCATTGCGCCTATTTCCTTAAGGGTACCTGCCGCGCTTGCGAGAAGTTCTGTGAGGCAGGGGCTATCGATTTTGAGCAGGTTGACCAGTTCGTCGAGATAGATATAGGAAACGTCATTGTCACCACCGGCTACGCTTCCTTTGATCCCACCCCTATTGCGCAGTATGGCTACGGCCGTCTGGATAACGTTATTAGCGGGCTTGAGTTCGAGAGGATATGCAATTCTGCGGGACCTACTGAGGGCGAAATACTCCTTAAAGATGGCTCACACCCGGAGAGCGTGGCCATAATACACTGCGTGGGCAGTAGGGATGAGAAGTACCACGAGTATTGCTCCCGCGTTTGCTGCATGTATTCCATGAAGTTCGCTCATCTGATAAAGGAGCACACCGATGCCGAGGTCTATGAATTGTACATTGACATCAGGAGCTTCGGCAAAGGATATGAGGAATTCTACAACCGGGTGCTGAGCGAAGGGACCGTTTTCTTTAGGGGTCGCCCGGCTGAGGTAACTAATGTTGCTGAGACGCCTGAGGAGAAGGGGAAGCTCATCGTGCAGTTTGAGGATACGCTGCTGGGCCTGCAACGTCGGCTGCCGGTGGACATGGTGATTCTAAGTTGTGCTCTGGAGCCACAGGCTGATGCTGATGTTGTTGCCCGGCTATTCAACATGAGCCGCAGCGCCGATGGCTTCTTCCTGGAGAGGCATCCCAAGCTAGACCCGGTAGCTACTATGGGTGCTGGCATCTTTGTGGCTGGCTGCTGTCAGGGCCCTAAGGATATTCCTGACACCGTGGCTCAAGCTTCGGCGGCTGCCGCCGAGGTTCTGGCCATGATTAGCTGGGGCAAGGTCGAGATTGAGGCGGCTACCGCAGTCATCGATGAGAGGATTTGCTCTGGCTGCCAGTTCTGCAAGATGGTTTGCCCGCCCAGCGCCATATCGTTTGACGAGGAGAGGATGGTATGTCGGGTTAACGAGGCTTTGTGTAAAGGCTGTGGCGCCTGTGTCGGCGTTTGCGCCAGCGATGCTATAAGCCTCAATCACTTCACCAACGAGCAAATCGTGGCCCAGATGCAGGGCATGCTGCTAGAGCCTCTCGGAAAACCGACCTGACCAAAGAGGGCACCAGCAACCGCCATCAAACAGCGATTCCAGTGCCCTTGTTCCATATGCCCCTCCCAGAATCCCCCTTGTCTGTAGCCTAACTGCGGCTACGGATTCCGTGGACGCAGCAAGTATACAGTCTA
>CAZTRR010000048.1:0-14248 GCA_964616785.1 uncultured Dehalococcoidales bacterium | reverse complement strand
GGATCCAATCTTAATATCGCCCCTATCCTGTCCTAATGATGGGGTCCACCTGAGTTAGTACCAAGCACACTGATTCATTCCAGCAGGCTCCAATTGACAAACTGCTTGCTACCCTACCGGTACTCTTCAACCTGCGAACTTCTATTGAACAGATGCCTTTTCCTGTCAATGATGATCTCAGAGAATCCTTAGACCTTTTCCGCAAGGCATATCTTGGATTAGCTGATAAACACCCAGCTCTCCGACTGAATGTTATCTACGCATGCCGCGGAGAAACAGCACCCCTGCCTCCAAACATCGCCCAGCGTGGTGAACACCTTTGCAAAGAGCTCGGGCAACTCTTTAGCAATGCTGAAGTGCGAACACTATACTTAGGGGCTAGTCAACTGCTCGAACTCGCTCGTAGAACGAAGCTATACTCATTAAGATTGAGATTTATAGAGAGCTACGTCTCCAGAGAAAGTACAAACTATGTTGTGTTAAGCCTGCTTCCCGATCACTATAGCTTTGTGACAGATGCAGACGGGCACCTAAGGCGTTACCTATTCGAATCGAATGTTCGTGACTACCTTGGAGGGCAAATCAATAGGGATATACATGAGACTTTGAGGTTGAAATGTTCACCAGAACAGTTGGATTTTTGGTGGCTGAACAATGGCATCACACTGTCAGCATCCTCAGTAACTATTGCTGGGAAGGAACTCAGCCTAGAGAATGTTCAAATTGTTAATGGTCTGCAAACCACCGAAACGATTTACAATCACTTTGCGAGCACAGCTAATTTTGATGACCAACGTGCGCTGCTAATAAAAATAATCGTTACAGATAACCCTGAGGTCCGAGACAATATCATAAAAGCTACCAACTATCAGAATCCTGTAGAATTGGCATCACTGCGTGCGACTGAGAAGATACAAAGAGACATAGAACACTATTTGGCTGATCATGGGTGGTTCTACGACAGGAGAAAGGGATTTCACAAAAACCAGGGCCGTCCTGCTGAAAGGATAGTAGCGATGTCTTATCTGGGAGCAGCAGTACGAGCTATAGTGCTGCGTGATCCTGTAGCCGCGATTGAACGAAAAACGCGCTGGATGAGGAAAGACGAGACCTATCGGCAAATCTTCAACGAGACTTTCAGTTTAGGCGTATTCAGGACCTGTCTGGAGATCATGAAAACTGCGGAAACATTATTGCGCACGAAACTTCCAGGAATTTCACTTAGTCGAGGTAGAAAACGAGAACTTGCACCGCTAGTTTCCCTGATGTACGTGATTATGAAATTGCAGAAGCGGCGCTTCGGCCCGGAGGAAGTTGCCCAGTTAGAAGGGAGCGCTCCTTCAAAGGAGGAGGTCATCGAGCTATGTAAGATAATCGAGGCTGAGGAAATAGCAAAGGGGAGTATACAAACGCGGGTAAAATCGAGAAAATTCGTGGATTCTGTTCTCAAAAGGGTGAGACAGCTATTGTTGTCCAGTTAGCAACCCCTGACGAGTAAACAACTTTGGATTGATCCGTATACCCGACGAGGGTTTACTTTCTTGGGCCTTAATGCTGGAAAAATGTTTGTTGGTAGCGCTTTATGTGAGCTCCTACGCTCATCTCAGGAGACATTGAATTGTAAGCCGTTTTTCATATTGATTTCTTACCGAAATAGTAGAATCACCGTGTCGGTTGACCTGGTGTCTTGACAGCCTGATTCTCTACAGAATCCCTTAAAAGGTCCGACTTGCTAGCTTTGGTAGGGCCGTGGGGCTGGAACCTGCGCCACCCTGATTAAAGATCAGTTGCTCACCTAGCCTCTCCTTGGACTTCGTCAAGGACAAGTCCCGTCAATAGGATGTAACAGAAAGGCACTGTGTGAAGCGGGCATCACAGTGATGTGAGCCGTAGTAATCAGGCTGCCCTTGTCCTATAATGGGGTGCACAGTTCTACGCAGAGGAGGTGCGTCGATATGACGGAGGACAAGATGGCACGCGTGTGGCAGCGGTTTCAGGAGGTGATGGGCTACAGCGATGAGGAGCTGGCTAGATTCAAGTCCAACCCCAAGTTCCTCCAGATGATGAACACGCCCACCTTCCGCAGTCACAAGATCGTGGCCGAGGTGATCTCTTCGCACGGCTGCGGCTCCCGGCACGGGGTGGGACAGCGGCTGGTGATGAACGGAAATGGCGCTTTCATCAGTGACGAGTGCCCACCACTCATGTGCGTGTTCTTGGTGTCGCAGTTGGCAAACGTAGTGAGCGCTCTCTACGAGCGGTTCGGGGCCGGACTGGACCCCAATGGCATGCTCTTCCATACCGTGTCCTGTACCGATGTCGGGTTGGATTGCGGAGGCTGGGGTCGTGTCTTGGTGAAGGTCCATGTAGAGGGCCCGCAAGACAAGTGACCTGCCCCTAATCATTGCACCACTCATTGAGCTAGAATTGCCGGCTTCAGAGTCGGCTATGACCTTGCCCCAGTTATACATCGGGCCGAGATGAGATGGAATAGGCCGTGCAGGGCTCGAACCTGTGACACCCTGATTGAGAGTCAGTTGCTCACCTGGCCTCTCCTTGGACTTCGTCAAGGACAAGTCCCGTCAAGGGAGAGGGACAGACAACATGTAGCGCGAGGCTTTAGCCTCGCCAGTTACTACACCAGGCGGCCTTAAAAGACCGCACTACATGCTCACTACCCTCTGTTGTCCAACAAAACCATCAATAAACGGAACGCTGCAGCAAAGGCGCGCCTAATTGAACCGGTTGATGGCTGGGGTTATTCCCTCGGTCAGGACACAGTCCGTAGCCTCGGCTACCCGCGCAATCACCGGCTTGATTGTCTTCGCTTCTATCACCTGAGTCTGCATCACAATTCCCACAGAATCTATGTCCAGGGGTAACACTAGCTCCACACCGAGGGCAATGCATAGCCAACCTCTCGCCGCAGGCTCCACAGAATTGTTGACCTAGGGCATTTGGGGAGCCGCAGGCGGGGCACGTGGACATTTGCTTCATGTTATCGCTACCTACCGACTGTACTGAGCGCTATTTGAACCAGCCTTCCTGACCTTGGCTCCCAAACAATGACTACCAGTATATCTCCACAGTCTCAACTCTACCTAATGGCTCAAACCAGCAGTCACCTAGCTTGTCCGCTAACTCATCTATCATTCGTTTCTTTTCATGTATCTCTGCTTCCCAAGCCTTAAATCTTGAGTACTCAGGCTCGCTCAAGTAGGTTCTACCTCCCAAATCTCGGTTAAAAGCATCCACCTCGCTCTGATAATCTTCCAGCATGTCTTCCAGTCTGTGCCAGTTCTGGGTGTATTCGACATAGGAGCCGTACTGCAGTGACTGGGCTTCATCTATACTTATTACTCCATATTCCTTCCCTACCTCGATGTAGGCTATCGTGTCACGCTCACCAGTAGCCCCCTTCTCCTTTCCTCCACAGTCAACATACACTAACCCTCTGTCTGTAGTCTCGAAGGCATTGATAGCATGTCCGATTTCTTCACCTGCGAAGTCGATGCCTACAAAGGCAGCCCTAATACCAATACGTTCAGCGTTGTTATGTAGTGTTTCAGCAAAAGCTGCGCACATTCTCACTCCTGGTACATATCTTTCCTCATCAGTGTCGTCTTTAAGAATGAAAGACTTTAGCATAGCGAAACTCACGTCTTGGGCATCTGGATTATTGACGAGGTGAATACGCTCGCCTGACGACTTGATGTATGGGGGCTGCTTACCTGTGTATTCCTGGACATAGCTCGGCAGAATTCCAGTTACGCCGCTTGGTTCCTGACCCTTTTCCTCTGGCGCAGACGCTGGTGTTTCTGCTGGCGCTGGCGCAATATCTGGGAGTTGTGAAGTAGCCGGTGGAGTAGCGGAAGATGTTCGGTCGAAACCTGAATTGGCGGCAAACATTACTCCTACCACCAAAAGCACAATACCTACCATAAGGCCAAGGTATCCTATTGGTGATGAACTTCTCTCCTTCCGTTGTGGTTCTGGTCTTCCATAGTCATAGGTGCTCTGTCGCTCGTGATATGTTCTCTGTCCCACAGGCAAAGGCTGTGCTTGCTGCTGCATTCCCCAACCTAGTTCTTGTCCACAATTCGCACAGAATCTGGATGTAGGTGCAACCTCAGTACCGCAACGGCTACACCCATATCGCAATTCCTGACCACAACTACCGCAAAATCGCTGGCCTATGGCATTCTGCAAACCACACTTGGGACATGACAGTGTTTGCTGCATATCCCTGATTATACACCCAGCCAAAGCAGAACGGAATATCTGTAAGGAAGGCGGACGATGACAACTAAGCAAGAGCCGTCCCCTGGAGTGGTAAACATCTCTACATGGGGGCGGCTTGAAGTCAACTCGCACACTTCGCCTTATTGTGAAACGGCACTAAATTGACAAGGACAGCACCACCATATAAGCTACACTCACCTGGTTTCTACTCGTGAAACAAATCAGGACGAGGAGGAGAACATGGCAACAGATAGGACCAATCAGCAAATCAAGCTGAAAGACGGGCGGATGCTGGCTTACGCTGAATACGGCGCTCCCGAGGGTAAGCCAGTCTTCTACTTTCACGGCTTTCCCAGTTCACGGCTTGACTGGCCGACTTTTGATGCCCGTGCTGCTGCAGCTGCGAAGCTTAACGCCCGCATTATCGCAGTTGATCGTCCAGGCACTGGTCTCTCCGATTTCAAGCGTGGTCGAGAGCTCTTGGACTGGCCTGATGACGTGATCGAGTTGGCAGACGCGTTGCAGTTGGATCGTTTCGCTGTGCTGGGGATCTCCGGGGGTGGGCCTTATGCAGCCGCCTGCGCCTTCAAGATACCCAAACGCCTAACCGCAACGGTAATAGTCTGTGGAATGGCTCCCTCCGAAGCGCCCGGAGTCAAGGAAGGGATAAGTTGGTTCTTGCCCGGGCAATCCCCAGAGGTACGGAGGCAGATACTGACGGGGTTGGCTCATGGCATCGACCAGTTCGAGTCACAGATGAAGCAGGCGTACCCGGAAGGGCATCCGGACAGGGTAATGCTGGACCAACCTGAACGGGTACTGGTGCTCATGGACGCCCTGAGGGAGGCGTTTCGGTCGGGTATTGACGGTGTCGATCAAGATGCCGCGCTATACGCGCGCCCGTGGCGATTCCAGCTTCAGGACATCACCGCTGAGGTCCATCTGTGGCACGGGGAGCTGGACCTCAATGTCCCTACCTCTGCCGGGCGTTACGTTGCTGATACCATCCCGAACTGCCACGCCAAGTTCCTCCCGGACGAGGGGCATTTCTCCATAATTCCCAACAACCTAGAAGACATTCTTAGGGTCCTGGTTGCCTGAGTACCGGGTCAGTGCTCTACTGCGTTTACCGAGGCCTGATTATGGCGTCCTCGCCCATGACCCTGGTTCCGTCCTCTGCGGTCGGGCGCCCGATGCCTGCCTTGATTCGGCAGAAATCTTCACTCCTGTGAAACTCACCTGCCGCCACCTGACCTCGCTGCCCTGGAGCCCGGTTCAGGAACGCTGGGCGAGAGCGGGCAGTGGCTATCGACGTTCAAGGAAGCGTGCGTTGTATGCGAGTGGCTTGAGATTTCCACCTAAAAGTGTCATCATTATGGTTGGCACGGCCGTTTGGTGTTGTCTAGTGCCACCATGGGGAAAGGGAGGTAATCTGGAGTAGGTATGGCAGCTAAGCGAGGCAAGAATCTATACTTGTACCTGACGTTGGCCTGTTTTGTTGGCATCATAGCCATATTCATTGTCGATGGCTATTTTGGCCTTTACGATACCTTATATGTGACGGCTCAGGAGCATGAGCAGGAGATAGAAGCTGATTACTGGCAGCAGTCTTGGGTCAAAGAGCAAGGGTACCGGACAGGGGCTGAATGGGGAGAGCCGGTCTATTTCAGGTATGAGATTGATAACCGAACCTGTTCCACATATTCGGCTGATGTAGAAGCGTCGCTTTGGAAAAGCGGTGAGGAGGTTGTCGAACTACTGGATGATAGTATCTCGGTGGCTTCGTTTGGGGAAGCAACTGTGGACTGGACAGTGCGAGCTGAGGAACTGGAAGGAGCAGGTTTTGCGGTTGGTGAGTACAGTGTACAAATCAGGCATGGTGAGGTGGAGCGAAAAATAGTGCTGAGCTATTATTATCCCGAGAGGGTGCCACCACAGCCTGAGCCCAGGAGATAAGGCCTTAAGCAGATGAGAGTTTATGTTCTATATGGTTTCGGCGTATTGCTGTGTCTTTCGGGGGTTGGCTACCTGGCGGCGGAATATGTTAAATACCTCTCTGAGCCGGGCAAGCTGACTTGTCTGATTCTGGCTACAGCGATGTTCGCTCTGCTCGGGAAATACTTCGAGAGCAGGGGTGGGTGATTTATGGTAGCTGTCGCAGTAATCGGCTCGTTGGCATTCATTGGCTGGCTGGCTTGGCGAGCAGCCAAGAAGAAACCGATTAAGGCTCATTTGGTAAGCTACGGTGTTTCCTGTATTGCCGGCATTTTCACCTTTGCCTTCTTCATGGGCATGGACCTGCCGGAGCTGGTCAAGATATTGGTCTGTATTGTGTTGGGTGGTTTGCTGATATTTGTAGCTGCCCGGTCGCAACAGCGTGTCAGCCGAGACGAGCGTTAACTGTGCTCTGCCATTCCAGCTCTGTTGCTCTGAGTATGCGCCTGACTTGATGGTCCACCCCAGCTTGACTATGCTCCCGCGGCATGCTTAATCCGCTCCTTTCAAGCTCTCCAGAATCTCCTTAGAGGGCTTATTGGGGATAGTGGCTACGGTTTGCCCCCTGTATTCAAACACTTCCTTATCGTCATTAGTAATCTCACCGATCATGGCAGCAATTCCGTTCTTGGAGTGAATAGCCCCCATTGTCTCATCGACATCTGCTGGAGAAACCTGAAGAACCATTCTGGCTTGAGTCTCGCAGATGAGGATTTCCTCTGCCGTAAGTCCCTCAACTCTGACCGGAACCGCCGATAAATCGACTTGTGCTCCAAACCCACCGTATCTGGCTGATTCGCAGACGGCTGCTCCGATACCGGCCGCTCCCAGATCGGAACACGCATGAATTTTGCCTGTCTGAAAGGCAGCTAAACAGGCTTCCTGAGTCGTCCTTTCTTCCTCAAAGAGAGCTTCAGCCGGCCGCATCTCAGGCACTAATCCTGCTCTAAACAAGGTGTCGTTCCCATCATTGGCGGTTTCGCCAATAAGAATAATCTTATCTCCGGCTGCTTTGGCTGGTTTGGTGAGCGGTTTTTCAGTAACTAGTTTGCCGATTACGGCCACCACTGCTGCCGGGACAACGTCGGTAAAAGAGGTGGAAAGGCCCCCTCCAATAACGAAAACATCCATAGTGGCACACATGTCTCTTAGGCCCTGAACCATCAGGTTAAGCCTTTCCTGGCTGGTCATCACTTTGCATTTCCCACAGGTGCATTTGCCCGCGAAACCGCAAGGTCCTACTAGCACTTCATCTTCTAATGGCCTGGTTCCTATGAAATCCAGGAGGAAGATGGGCCTGGCTCCCATGGCGGTGATATCTCGCATGGCACCGCCAGCTCCGGTGGCAACAGCATCATAAGGCCTGGGTACGCAGGGAGAGCAATGGCTTTCTTGTTTCGCCACGAGATACCCGTCGATCCCTGGCATCTGGAAGACGGCAGCATCATCTCCCGGCCCTATAGTCAACGCTCCTGGCCACTTCTGACTGACTTTTCGGTTCAGCTCTTCGATCGCTCTGAAATCGACCGCCTGATCAATGTTGTGATGCAGGTGGACAAACAAAGCATGCATCAGCGCCCTTTCAATGGTATTCATTTCTTGCCTCCTCTAGATTTTCATTTTACGGCGGTCGAGGCGATACCCAGTGCCAGCCCCCGCCTTCGTGTGAACCATTGAGCTACCGCTGAAAGGCACAAGGCGGTGGCAACACTGGCACCATGTTTTATGCTCCTTCTCTCTATTGTTGTCTTACACACTTGACGCTAGCCATCCGCTAACGCATGACCATGCCGCCATTGACATGCAATACCTGGCCTGTGACGTTCTTGGCATCTTCGGAAACGAAGAAGACTACGGCACGTCCCATGTCTTCCGGCGTTTGTTCTCTTCCCAGGGGAATGGCCGGGAGAGCAATAAACCTGTCCCAGAACTCCTTGGGGGTCATTCCTTCTAAATCTATATCTTGGGCAGTAAAAGCTGCCGGAAGCTCTTTTCCTTGAGCCTTGGCATTACGTACTTGCGCCAGCCTGGCAGTTGCTCCCATTGCCCAGAGTGGGGTATAGACAAATCCCGGGCAGATACAGTTGACCGTTACATTATAGGGAGCCAGCCCTCTTGCCAGCGACCATGTTATTGAGATGTCGCCCGCCTTCATGGCAGCGTAAGGCATATGGCCGGGCTCCGGCAATCTCCCGGAATCTGATGATATGTTTACTATCTTGCCGCTCTTCTGTTTCATGAAATGGGGTGTTACCGCGTGACTCAGCATCACGTGCGATTTCAGGTTCAACCGGTAGTATCTATCCCATACCTCTGAGCTAAAGCTCATGAATTCAGGAAGAGCTTCATCAGCTGCCGCTGTCATGTTTGCTATCATCAGCTCCACTGTCTCCCTACTGACACCGCCAACACAATTAACCAGGATGTCAATCTTGCCAAAAAAGTCAACAGTTTCCTTAACCACCCTGGTTACCTCATCGTCATTGGTGAGGTCAGCGGTTATCGCCAAAGCCTTCCGCTCCATCGCCTCAACTTCATCGGCAACCTTCTTGGCATTATCGCCGTTGACGTCAACCACGGCGATATTTGCCCCCTCCTCAGCCAGGCATTTTACGATACCCTCACCGATCCCCTGTCCGCCGCCGGCAACAATCGCTGCTTCTCCTTCCAGTTTCATTCTGTCCTCCTTCTTTCTTCCCCTTCTCGTGCTACAAATTATAGCATGACAGGGATGATAGAAGACCATTATTTGTAGCGTTTTTATCCGGCTTGCTACCTTTGGTGGGCCGTATGGGGCTCGAGCCCGCGAAACCCCGGTCAAAAGCCGGTTGCCCTGTAACCCTCACCTGGCCTCTCCCGTCAAGGGAGACGAAGAGACGACGTGCAGCGCCAGGCTTTAGCCTAGCTCGGAAAAGCTGCTACAGGGCGGTGCGTCCTTTAACGGCGGTGATTAGGTTCTTGTCCGAGCCTGGTTTTACCACAGGTACATGGCTGGCCGAGTCTATCGACATGACTTGGCAGGAATTGGCACATTCGAGCGAAAATACCAGCAAAAGGAGTCTACTTGGGAAGCCAGGGGGTGTTGAGAAGTGGCTATGGATTTTGACGAAGCGCGGGTATTTGGTGAAGCGGCATCTTGACGGCTTGGCCCTGCGTCTGCTAAAGTACCAGCAGCACACCGTCGATAGGCCCACGACGAAATAACGCCTAGGAAAACGCACTTCTTTAATAGCCTGCTGATACTGCAGACTGCCCAAGAAGCGGACAATTGGGGATTCTTGGCTGGAAATTGAAGCTGCAAACAGCAGAAGTAGACAGGGGGTGAGAATTGTAGATAGCGGATAGGTAAACTCTGAGCTCAAATCCGGGGCAGAATCAGCCACTATTGGCAATCTTAAGGAGGTCAAGAAATGGGTATTGCAACTAAGCAGGATTATGTATCGCGACTCGAGAAGCAAAGGCCTAATGCCTATATGGCAGGGCAGAAAATAGAGAGTATCGTTGATGATCGCCGCATCCAGGTAGGCATAAACGCTGTTGGTACCACGTTTGACAGCGCTAACGACCCCAAATATGGCGACTTGGCCATTGTGACTTCGCCTCTAATCAACGAAAAAATCAGTCGCTGGACACATATCTTGGAAAACGAACAGGATGCCATCGCCAAAGCTAAGCTGATGAGGCAAGTCGGTGGCGATTATGGCTGCCCCTGTATCTACCGATGCATAACTAATGATTTGATTAATTCCGCCTGGGTCATAAGTTATGAAATAGACAAGAAGCATGGCACTAACTACCATCAGAGGGTCATCGAGGTCGTCAAAGAAATTCAGAGGAGGGACCTGGTTATTGGTGGCACCATAATTGACCCTAAAGGCGACAGGGGTTTGAGGCCTGGACAGCAGCCTGACCCTGACGTTTTCCTCCACGTGGTTGAGAAGAGGGAGGATGGCATAGTGGTGCGGGGGGCCAAGGCTCATAGCACGGCTGCAGTGTACACTGATATCCTATGTGCTATCCCCAGTGGGCCGCTGAGAGAGGATGAGAAAGACTTCGCTGTGGGCTTTTTCTGCCCTTTGGACACTGAGGGAGTCACGTTTGTGTGCAAACCAGCATCGGTACCCAGTGAACCCAACGAGCTGGAGAACCCAATAGGCAAGAAGTATGGGCATTCTGAGGTATTCGTTATGTATGATAACGTTTTCATCCCCTGGGAAAGGGTTTTCATGTGTGGTGAGTATGAGTTCACCGTTCCCCTGACGAATGTCTTTACTGCCTACCACATGATAAGCAAGTGTGGTTGTAGAGCAGCCAGTATGGAACTGGACATTGGTGCCACAGCGCTGATAGCTGATGTTAACGGAGCCGGGAGAGCAAGCCATATTTCGAATTACATTACTGAGATGATTATGAACACCGAACTCGTTTATTCCTGCGCGATGGCTGCTGCAGTAGAGGGCATCAAGCATGAGTCAGCGGGATTTGTCCCAAATGTGGTCCCAGCCAGTGCTGGCAAGGCTTATGCCGCCAGAAAGCTTGGAGAGCACCGTTATTTTATGCAGGATAGCGCCGGCGGTCTGGTTCAGACGATGGCGGACGTTAAAGACTACCTCAGCCCAGAGATCGGCAAGTCCTTGGAGAAATACTATAAGGGGAAAACAGACGTTCCCACCGAGGACAGGGTTCGAGCCTTCAAGCTGATCGAGGATCTAACATCTGCTCCATTTGCTGGGTGGTACCATGCCATGTGTGTTAGTGGCGGTGGCGGCCCACAACTTCTGAAACAGGGCATAAGGGCCAATTATGACGTAGCTAACCTTGTAGAGAGAGCCAAGAGAATTGCCGGAATAAGTAAGTAGACTGCTACGAACAAGATTCCGGTGTTGATACGGAGCTTAATTGAACTTGTTCATGGCTGCGGTTATTCCCTCGGCCAGGATGTATTCAATCGCTTCGGCTACCCGCGCAATCACCGGCTTGATTGTCTCATTTTCCTGAGGAGTGAAGTCGCCGAGCACGTAGTTGATTATGGCGTCCTCGTCCGTGACCCTCGTGCCGTCCTCTTCGGTCGGGCGCCCGATGCCCACCTTGACTCTGGGGAAATCCTGACTGCCCAGGGCTGAAATTATGGAATCTATCCCCTTGTGCCCCCCTGAGCTGCCGCCCTGGCGGACGCGCAGCTTCCCCGGCGGCAAGTCAAGGTCATCATGGATAACCAGCAGGTCATCTATGCCGATACCATATCGCCGCATCAGCCGACTTACGGCCTCACCGCTGCGGTTGACAAATGTCCCGGGCTTGGCCAGCAGTAATTCAACGCCGGCCACTTCACCGGTGCCGACCCGACACTGGCACTGGCGCTGTTTGACAGCGATGGAATTGAGCTTGGCCAGATGGTTTATGCAGCGGAAGCCTATGTTGTGGCGGTTGTGTGCGTAGGCCCTGCCTGGATTGCCCATCCCGACAATAAGCTTCGTGGGTTTCTTGCTAATGAGGAGCCCCTCCGGATTTATTTTCCGCCTGGTTCAACCATTGCAGGAACTCGGCCTCGCTGAGTGTCTTCGTCCCCAGCGCCTCAGCCCGCGCCAACTTGGAGCCGGGGTCGGCGCCGACCACCACGCAGGTGGTCTTCCTGGTAACATCGGAGCCAGCTTTGCCTCCCAGAGCCTTGATTCTGGCTTCAGCTTCCTGGCGCGTGGAAGATTCCAGTCTGCCGGTAATCACATACTCATCCCCGGCCCAGGGCAGCTCTTTCCGCCTGGCCTTTTCTGTCTCCAGCTTAACCCCGGCTCTCCTGAGCTTGCTGATAATGCTCCTGTTCTCATCCTGGCGGAAGAAAGCCAGTATGCTATCGGCGATCTTGGGCCCGATGGAGGGGGTATCCATGAGGTCATCCCGGCTTGCCTCAGCCAGTCTAGCGAGGCTAGGGAAGTCCTCAGCCAGCAACTCCGCCGTCTCGTCGCCGATGTGGGTTATGCCCAGGGCGAAGATGACGCGCGCCAGCGGCCGGTTCTTGCTTGCCTCGATAGAGTCAAGTACGTGGGCCACGCTTTTGTCCGCCATTTTCTCCATGTCGAGGAGCCGTTTCTTCCTCCGCTCGTCGCCGAGGGAGTAAAGGTCGCCGACATCCTTAACCAGACCGGCATCAAACAGGGCCTGGGACAGCTTGTCGCCGACCCCGTCAATATCCATAGCTCCGCGGCTGACGAAGTGCTTGATCTTCTCCAGTGCCTGGGCCGGACAGGCGGCGTTCGTGCAGCGGTGCATGGCTTCACCTTCGGGTTGTATCACCTCGGCCCCGCATCTCGGACAGCGGCCGGGCATGCGGAAGACCTTCTCTTTACCGGTGCGGCGGCTCACGATTGGTCCGACTATTTCAGGTATCACCTCACCCGCCCGCTGTATGGTAACCGCGTCGCCAATGCGAATGTCCTTGCGGTGAATGTCCTCTGCGTTGTGGAGCGCCGCCTGCTTGATGGTCACCCCGCCTATGTGAACTGGCTCCAGAATAGCGTACGGGTTAAGGCTTCCCGTTCGCCCTACATTGATGCCAATATCCAGAAGGCGTGTGGTGCCCTGAACGGCTGGGAACTTGTAGGCAATCGCCCACCTGGGCTCACGGCCCACGAATCCCAGCTCCTCCTGGAAAGCAATGGAATCGATTTTCACCACCACGCCGTCAGCATCGTAAGGTAGTTCCTCTTGTCTCCTTACCGAACGCTCGTAGTAGCTCTTCACCTCGTCGATGGTGGGGCACAGAGCAATGTTTGCGTTTGTCTTAAAGCCTAAGGACCTCAGGTATTCCAGGATTTCCCAGTGGGTTTCCGGCACTGCCTTACCTTCAGCCCAGCCCAGGCCGTAGACGAAGATATCCAGCGGACGCTCAGCCGTAATCCTCGGGTCCAGTTGCCTTACCGAACCCGCGGCGGCGTTCCTCGGGTTGGCGAAAAGCGACAGGCCCTCCCTGGCTCGGTCTTCGTTGAGCTTCTTGAAGCCGGCCTTGGAAAGGTAGACTTCGCCCCTGACCTCGAACCGCGGTGGCGCCTCCCTGGGCACGGAAAGAGGTATGCTCCTCACGGTCCTCAGGTTCTGAGTGATATTCTCACCGCGCAAGCCGTCACCACGAGTCGCCCCGACCTCAAGCAGACCATTCACGTAGGTCAAGGCTACCGCCAGCCCGTCGATTTTGAGTTCGCACACGAAGTCAGCCTCCCGCCCGCCCAGCAGGCCGGAAGCTCGGCGGTGCCAGGCTTCAAGCTCCTCGTCGGAGAAAGCATTTGCCAGGCTCAATAAGGGCTGAGAATGCTCGACGACACCGAAGGCTTCCACCGGGGCGGCGCCAACACGCTGCGTCGGGGAGTCGGGTGTGATGAACTCCGGGTGAGCTTCCTCGAGCCGCTTCAGCTCCAGCATAAGCTCATCATACTCTGCGTCGCTGATTTCCGGGCTGTCCAGCACGTAGTAGCGATGGTTGTGGTAAGTGATGAGATGCCTTAGCTCGTCTACCCTTCGCTTCATTTCAGCCTCGGTCTCCATATCCCAGCCCCTGTTCATAGTATAGCACGTTCAAAAAAGACCAAAAAGTAAGTGTGCTCGTTCAGTGGATTGGTGACGCGTCTTGCAAGCTCGTAGGGACAGACCTTCAGGTCTGTCCGCTTCGGACAGGTCTAAAGACCTGTCCCTACATTTGTCCTTTTGTCATGGCGAAGCACGCAGTGCTTGTCCCTCGCCTGGTGGGAGAGAGTCAGCGGATGCCCCCTTTTACGTGGGTGTCAGGTCCCCAGACCTGACCCCATTTCTAGAGCAGGTCACCGGTGGGCGGGTGACTCCTACAAGAGAAATCAAAGGCCAAAAGCCAGAAACCAAAATGACACGTAAAAATGCAAACATGCTCTTTTCCCCTTCAGCGTGCCGCGGTCTGTTCCCTTTTTCAATTTCGATTTGTTCTTGTGTCATACAGTCCTCCCTCCCCTCGCGGGAGGGAGTTAGAGGGAGGGGGACTCTCCTTCAC
>CAZTRR010000047.1:0-14608 GCA_964616785.1 uncultured Dehalococcoidales bacterium | reverse complement strand
TAAATCTCTCCATGACTGCCTCGGTGCAAACTCAATCTTGACTCAGTGTATGCCTGAATTATACATCTTGCCACGGCGAAATGGAAGGTTCCTCGAGTGATAGACAAGGCGGCACCATACCTCGATGGCGGTGGATGGGCGCTAACCACACCTTCTACCGACTCACCAAGCTCACCACAACAGCTTTGGAAGTCCCTTCGAGACTTACGCTCGCAGGAGATCAGGGGCTGGGTGCGCCTCGCCCGGTGAGACACGGGGCCTGCCCCACGTGCATAACCAGCGTGTTCCAGATAGAGAAGAGCTAGAGCAGCAGAAAGCCACCATCCACAGCGAAGGTCTGTCCCGTCACATAGCTGGAGGCTTCCGATGCCAGAAAAATCATGGCATCCGCAATATCCCTGGGCTCACCGACACGGCCCATCGGTATCCTCTTCGCTGCCTCTGCCTTTCGCACCTTGGCCTCCTCCTCTGGAAGGAGAGAGAAAATGGAATCGTAGAGACGGGTCTGTATCGCTCCCGGCGCTATGCAATTCACCCTGATATTGTACTCGGCCCACTCCAGCGCCATAACCTTGGTCGCCATGATGACGCCAGCCTTAGCTATGGAATAATGACCGGTAGGAACCTGAACCTTGAAACCACTCGCTGACGAAACATTAATGATTTTGCCGCCGCCATGTTCCCTCATCACTCGAGCCGCAGCCTGACTGAGAAAGAACAGCCCCTTCAAGTCAAGATTCATGACTGCATCCCATCCATTCTCGGTCATATCAATCGCCGGCATAAAGAAGTTGGTACCGGCGTTGTTCACCAGGATGTCAATCATGCCGAACTCCGCCACTACCCTATCGACCAGAGGTTGCATCTGGTCCACCCGACCACCATGGGTTGCCACCGCCAGTGACTTCCTTCCCAAAGCCCTTATCTCGTCAGCCACAACCTCCAGGTCAGGCAACTTCCGGCTGGCTACCGCTACGTCGGCACCTGCCTTGGCAAACCCTATCGCCGTTGCCTTACCCATACCCCGACTTCCACCGGTTACCAGCGCCACCTGGCCTTCAAGCGAAAACTGAGAAAGCTCCATGATGTACTCTCCTTTCTTGAACTCTCCGCTTATTGTGAAGCATCAACCTTCATACTCACCAGACATTGCCCATACCAAATCCCGTGTCCATGTCAAAGCACTCCTACCTGACCCCGGAGTTACGTCAGCCGAGCGTCCAAGCGGCAGACATGCGGAGCTCACCAGAAGTAACATGAAGAAACTTCGGGGCTTGGAATACTCGCGGACGAGCTGAACCTAGTTCTGGCGAGCTAGGGGATGAGATATTAGCCTCGAAAGCAACTCTATGTACACGGTCACAGCTTTGGCGAGACCACGCCTCAAGTCTCAACCTCTTGATCTTCTTCTAAGAGCCAGCACTATGCTACTTATGGCTCCCACTATGAATCCCAGCGGGCAGATGAAAACGGCAAGGATAAAGAAGAAAGGCTCGTCCCCCCCATTCCAGAACTCCGCACCGAAGAAGTGAATGAATAGCCCATAAACGAGGTTGTGCAGAAGAAAGAAGACAAAGAACCCCGTGGCACAAGCTCCTGTCAGTAGTAGGAACCTTCTGAGCATTCCTCCCAGCTTTTCCCTCACGACCAAGACTATCAATGCCCCGCCCAATATGAAGACAGCCCCAGCACCCGCAACAAGAAGAAAACCAGTGTTAAATTCACGAACAGCTGGAATGAAGAGAACACTTACCGTTATTGCAAAAACGCCTACTAGAGCCCAGAATATTGGCCAAACTAGTTTTTCCTTCACCTATTCGCTCCGCATTTTGTTGGGGCTGAAGTCACAGTCGCAGCTTGAGTTTAGTACTCCTCCCAGCCTATGTCAACACGCCCCAACACAAATAGACTATCACAGTATCTGGGATTCCATACTCGGCTAGCAAATCTACAATTCAAGTAGCCCCACGACCAACCATAAGAGCCGCGAAAACGCAGCCTTTGACTCACCACACTCACGGGAAACAGAGAACAGAATCGACTGGTTTGGAGCTACCTTGGCTTGCACAAAAGGCTCGGCTGTCTTCAACCCACCGGCTGTGGCGTCCCAGGGCCAACGCCATCGGAATGCTTGTCGTGGCGCATCCACACGGAAAGCATCAGCTCCGCTTCCATACGCAACCCCTGCCAGCAACGGTTCAGCAGCTTCCTCACGAAGACTCGGAAATCAATCACGTTTACTTTCACCAGCGCTACAGGGGGATAACGTTTTCGCCTTTCAATCGGTTTTCTCTTCCTCAAGCAATGCCTTTCGAGCTGCCTCTTTTGCTTCATCGTATACATCCTTCAAGGGAATCCCCCCAGTCACCGCGATTTCTCTGCAGTCCTCGTATTCCGGGGCGATGCTCTTGACGTGATTTCCAATCTTGCCTATCTTCACCTTTATTTCCCCAAATCTTGTGTTTATGGAGACGATCTCCCTTGAGAGTTTTTTCCTTTCCAAACGATGAATTCGGACACCCAATGTCGCTATTTCTGTAAAGATCGTTGAGAGGACCTCGTCGAGTTTGTCCTCTGTAGTCAGAACACTCAGCATGGTCCCTGGTCTATTCTTCTTCATGAATATCGGTGTCATGAACACATCAAGCACACCTTGCTTCAGGAGCATCTCAGAAGCATAGGCCAGTAATTCTGGATTTACGTTATCAACATTCGTCTCGATAATGATGACTTCGTCCTTCTCATATTCCCTCTCGTTACTCTCGCCAACGTAGACTCTCAATAAGTTCGGTATTTCCAGCTCTCTACTACCAGCACCATAACCGACCTTCTCCACGGTTATTTCCGGCATAGTTCCAAAACTCCTAGATAAGGTTTTCAGAATGCAAACACCCGTTGGTGTGGCAAGCTCCGCCTCTACACCCCTGGAGTATATTGGTATCCCTTTGAGCAACGCGAGGGTAGCCGGGGCTGGCACGGGAAGAACTCCATGTTGACACTCAAGAAGACCTGTGCCCACATGGATCTTGGAGGAATATGTGGTTTCAATGCCAAGCTTCTTTATGCCTATTAGAGAACCAATTACATCTATGATGGAATCTAACCCTCCGACCTCATGAAAGTGTATTTCCTCGATACCCTTGCCGTGGATCTCCGCTTCAACCCTGGCCAGTTCCCCAAATGTCTTCTTGCTTAGCTCTTTGACATCGTCATCTAAGTCACTTCCGTCAACAATTTCGAAGATATCCGCTAATGTTCTTTCCACATCGTGCTCGACCACGCTAAGGCTGAACTTCGTTCCTGAAATACTCTTCCTCGCTGTTTTCTCTGCTTTGATCTTGTATCCGGGAATTCTCAGCTTGCCTAACTCTGACTCAAGCTCTCTTATATCAAGCCCGGCATCAATCAGTGCTCCTAGAATCATGTCTCCGCTAACGCCCGAGAAGCAGTCGAAGTATGCTATCTTCATTTCCCCTCACCCATTTGGTTTATGACGCTTGCGAAGTACCCAGCCCCAAACCCGTTGTCTATGTTAACCACCACCACGCCTGGTGCGCAGCAGTTCAGCATGGTTAGCAGGGCCGCTAATCCATTGAAACTGGCACCATAGCCTACGCTGGTTGGGACCGCAACCACGGGTTTGTCTACCAATCCTCCGACTATACTTGCCAGGGCCCCTTCCATGCCGGCGACAACTACGATAACGTTGGCCTGAAACAACTTCTCCCTATTGCCAAGCAGCCTATGGACTCCGGCAACGCCAACATCATAGAGCCTTTCAACCGTGTTTCCCATGGCTTCTGCGGTGACCGCCGCCTCTTCGGCAATCGGCAGGTCAGCGGTACCGGCACTCACTACCAAGATTCTCTTCTTGGCTGTTTTCCCTTTCCTCCGCCCGACTAACACCATTCCAGCGCTTTCGTAGTAGATGGCATCCGTCCTCACATTCCTGATAGCTTCATAAGCCTCCCTATTAGCTTTGGTAGCCATGATACATTGGGTCCCTGACGAAAGCCTCTCCACAATCTGTGCTATTTGCTCCGGGGTTTTTCCTTTGCAGAGTATTACCTCTGGAAACCCCTTCCTTAAGTCTCTGTGGGTGTCTATCGTGGCAAAACCTAGGTCTTCATACGGGAGAGATTTCAACGCTCTCAACGCATCGGCGACTCCGATTTTCCCGGCCTTGACATCTTCCAGAAGTCGCTCGACTTTCTCTCTGTCCAAGTCTAGCTCTCCCTTCTTAGTGGCTCGTTCATGCTGCCCATTCTATAACCCTGAATATCCAGAGTGATGAATGTATACCCGAGGGCCTTGAATCTGTCCACGATTTCTCCAGACATATCCTCATCGAGAAACACGCGCATATCCTGCTTCGGAACCTCTATTCTTGCTATGTCACCGTGAACTCTCACTCTGGACTGCTTGATGCCAAGCCCCGCCAGAACGTCCTCTGCACGCTCAACTCTCGAAAGCTCCTCCCTCGTAATCCTCGTACCATACGGAAACCTTGTCGCTAAGCAAGACTGGGGCGGTTTATCCCACGCAGGCAAATCCATTTCCCGCGACAATGTCCTGATTTCACCTTTCGTGAGCCCTGCCTCTTTCAGGGGGCTCCTCACACCAAACTCAGAGACCGCCCTCATGCCTGGACGGAAATCGCCCAGGTCATCGTAGTTTGAGCCATCGGCGACATACTTCAATTCATGTTGTTTCGCTAAGGCCGTCAGCTTAGAGAATAGCTCCCTCTTGCAGTAGTAGCATCTTTCCGGCGGGTTAGATACGAAGTTCTCATCGTCCAGTTCATTCGTATTGAGAACAACCTGTTGTACACCAAGCATTCCCGCGTTCTTCCTGGCTTCCACAAGCTCCCTTGATGGGTGTATTCCCGAACTTGCGGTAGCTGCGATAACCCCATCCCCCAACACACCTGAGGCAACCTTGAGCAAGAACGTACTGTCCACTCCACCTGAGTAGGCAATGAGTACGCTCCCCATCTCAGACAGTGCGTTTTCTAGGGACTCTAGTTTCGGAGAAAGGCCAACCATCCTATCACCGTCATTTGCAGACGATGCCGCCTTTCTCACTTAAATCACCCCGCGAATTCAATAGCCCATCAACCTACGTTTTTCTTGTTGAATGCTAAGTCGACGTCTCGCGCAACTCGGTTGTGTTCGCACAGGTTCTGATGTACCGACTTCACCTGACAATTGGCATTCGCTTGGGCCTATTGTACCACTTCTGCTGAAAACCCATCGACGTTTGCGCTCCGAATGACGACCTCACAGAATTCGTCACCTCTTACCAGGCTCTTCCGGACGAACGAGGTACCGTTTACTCCAAGCGCCTCAAACCAGCCCTCTGCTCGCTTGAAACACGCACACTCATAATCACTCGTGTAACCCGCCTTTTGAGTCCCTGAATGAGCCGGACAGCTGTCAATTCTCATAATGAAGTCCCAGCCTTCTTCCACAAGCTCCTTCAGACCGAAGACGTCCTTGGCACACAGTTCCAGGTTCATTCTCAGGATCTCGATAAGATCCAATTGCCTGAGTTCTTGACTTATGCCCGACAAAGCCATGAGGTTGTTAATCTCCAGCTTTCCCACTGCTTTGTTAATCGCCATATTCATCTCATTGGCCTTGTGAAATCCCAGTTCATTTGCCACAAACATATACCATCGACCATCGTGGCCCCACCAGTTATGTCGCAAGATACTCTCTCGATGACCCGGCGAAAGTTCAGGAAACAACATAAGTCTGCTCCCTCCATAGAGTTGGCTTCAAAAAGTCTTGACACCTGGTTTAGGGAATTTGAGCGGGACTCCTTTCGGCAGATTGCTACAGGATTCCCTCATCGTAGTCCCGCTTCAGCAGGCGCAGTAGCTCCATCTCCTGCCGGCAATGGAAGGCTTCCACGGACTCGGGAGTCCATTGATAGAACCCCTTCCCCGTCTTGGCTCCCAACTCGGAACGCTCCACGCGCTCGGCTATAATTGGTGGCGGTGTCCCCCCCTGCGCAGTGATAACATCTGCCACCAAGTCCAGGCCAATGATGTCCAACCGTTCGAAGTAGCCGGTGGTCGACAACCGTCGACCGAAGCCCATGGTTATCACAGTATCGACCACCTCCGGGGTGCACATGCCATTCTGCACCAGCTCCATGGCCACCCTACCCATGCCACCCTGCATGCTGTTTGCGGCAAAACCGGGCTGCTCCTTCAGAAGCCTGACCGGTTTCTTGCGCATCCTGGTCAGCACCCGCAGTACGGTCGCTATCGTCTCGTCGGACGTCTTTTCACCTCCAACCACCTCAACGAGAGGTATGAGATGGGGCGGCTGGAAGTAATGTGTCACCAGCACTCGCTCGGGATGGGTGGTGGCGGTGGCGATAGTTGTCGGGCTCAGCCCCGACGTGTTCGTAGCCAGTATGGCCGTCGAGGGGCAGACCTCGTCGAGCTGGCGGAACACGTCCTGCTTGAGAGGCAACTGCTCCAATACCGACTCGACAACATAGTCGGCGCCTGCTGCGGCTTCAGTCATGTCAATCGTCGGCTGCAGACGGGCATAGGCGCTGTCAGCTTCCTCACGTGTTATCAATTCCGCTTCTACCATTCGGTCGAAGGCTTTCCTGGCACGGGTCATCGCCTGCTGGCTGGTGGCGGGCGAGGTGTTCCACAGCGCCACATCATATCCCGCCCGCGCGAAATCGACGCCGATACCAAACCCCATCAGCCCGGCGCCAATGATTGCAATCTTGTTCAATCCCTCTTCATGCAAGTTAACGCTCCTTTCAGGTCGAAGACCTGCCTAGTTGACCCCTATGATATTACTATTTCATTTGCTGCGTCTACCCGTCCGCCGTGTGAGGCGCTCCGCAACCCGCCTCCAACAATGCCACAAACGCATGTGGTCTGCACAAGTGTAGTGTCTTGCCTCAAGTACTTGCCGGCGGTTCCAGTTTGTCCTATACTTCCTTTGGTTTCCAACACGCGCTCGCTGCTCTTGAACACCGAGACAACGCGTACGGTTGCTTTCAGAAACATTGGGCGTTTGGCGAGGCTACGCCAACAAGCAGGAATAGGTTGCAGGCCGAGGAGGACGATATGGCTGAAGATTATGAAAGCAAAAGCTTTTGGCTGGGAAACTCAGGCCCGTACCAAGAGAATGCGCCGCTAGCTGGCGACTTGAAGTGCGACGTTGCCGTCATCGGCGGCGGTTACGCCGGGATCGCAACGGCATATTTCCTGAAGAAAGCCCAGCCTTCACTGCGCGTGGTGGTGCTGGAAAGCGAGGTGATTGGCTTTGGCGCCTCGGGGCGCAACGCCGGGTTTGCCATGACCACCTTCGGGTTGATGATGTCGCTGACCAAGTCCTTCTTCGGCCCGGAGAGAACCCGTCAGTCGCATCACTACATGGAACGTGCAGTTGACCTGGTGGGTGAACTGGTCGCCGAGCATCACCTGGACTGCGATTACGAGCGCACCGGCTTCTTGCGCGTGGCGACGACGCCCGCCTACGTCAAGCGTATTCGGGAAGAAGTGGAACTGGCGCAGTCTTTGGGGCTTGAGGACATCGATTGGATTGACGCCAAAGCTACACGAGAGCGCGTCAACTCACCACTGTACCTGGGCGCATGGTGGGAGCCGCGGTGCGCACTGCTCAACCCTGCCAAGCTGGCGCGGGAAATGAAGCGCGTGGCGATGGAACTAGGCGCGCAAGTCCACGAGCGTACACCGGTGAGTGATGTCCAGCGCGACGCCAACGCTTTCCAGCTCAAGACTCCCGATGGGTCGCTCACGGCAGAGCGACTTGTTCTGGCAACCAATGCCTACTCACTCCTCATACCACAGCTGCGCCGCAAGCAGGTGCCAGCCTGGACGTACATCGTCCTGACCGAGCCGCTCGAGCGGGAGCGACTAGCCGAGATCGGCTGGCAGGGTCGTGAGGGAGTCGAGGATTACCGCAACCTGGTGCACTATTACCGGCTGACCGCGGACAATCGCCTGCTCATGGGAGGCAGCAATGTGACGGTCTCCTTCGGCCGTGACATGGACAAGGACTTGGATGACCACACCTTTGCCACGCTGGAACACGACATCGTCGCATTCTTTCCCTCACTGAAAGGCACCCAAATTACTCATCGCTGGGGTGGACCGGTATCCGTGCCCATTGACATGACACCGGCGCTGGGCTACCTGGGCGACCATCGCGCCGTGTACAGTCTGGGCTGTATGGGACACGGTGTCTCGCTGGCGCACCTGAACGGCCAAGTCCTCGCCGACCTTTTGCTGGAAAAGCAGACCCAGTGGACCGAATGCTTCCCGGTTGGACGCCGAGTCATGCGATGGCCACCTGAGCCGCTACGGTATGTCGCCAGTCAGGCCATCCGCGGGTACCTCCGCGCCGAGGACGCGTGGTTGGAGCGCAAGGGATTCGGCGCTTCGGACACCGACTAGCCGACCGCCACAGGTGGAAGGCAACAAAGCCATGAACGGCTTCCTTTGACCCTCATCCTGACCGATGGCTGTAGATGGGAAATGGGGAAGCCCCTCGGTGGGCAATCCGGGTCCACATCAAGCAGCTCCTTGATGAGCGATAGCCATTTCGGTAGAATACCTCGCAGAAATCAGAGACATGGAGGGAGAACATGGCGAAACTTACCGAGGAGATGAAGGCGCTGCTGGGGAATCAGCAGAAATTCATCGCCACCGCGAGCGCGGATGGCACACCCAACATCGTGACTAAGGGCAGTACTCGAGTTCTGGACGACGAGCACCTCGTCTTCTACGAGTTGACAGGCGGACGCACCTGGAAGAACCTGCAGGAGAATCCCAAGATGGCGGTCGCCGTAGCGGACCCGAGCAAGATGCAAGGCTACCGATTTGTGGGCACTGTGGAGCTCATTACCACGGGGGAGCTCTATGAGGGCGCCCAGAAGCTGGCAGAGATGCTCAAGATTCCCGTTCCACCCCAGGCGGCGGTGAAGCTGAAGGTGGAGGAAATCTACGACCTTGGCAAGGGTGGACAAAAGGTAGCCTGACGCGCGAACTGCCCGCTGGCGTTGATACCCGCGGCAGCGGTCAACCAGAAGAACTCCGCAACAGCCGGTTGGTTCTTACGCTGAGGAGATTTCGCCCACACTAAGGGTATTCGGGGGCCCCATCTATTTCAATATCCCGGCCCTACCCGGCCCTATGGAGCAGCGGGCACAGGTTCTGACTCGTAGATCTTCTCCTCTGTAAGCTGTTCCTCAGTGAGAGAGACATCGGCTTCAATGTCCCTCCCCTGAACCCCTTTGGCCAGGATTTCCTTGTAATACTCATGCTGGATGATGAGGTTCATAATCTCGTTAGTCCCGGTCCAGATCATAGGCAGCCTGGCTTCTCTTAACGCTCGTTCCACAGGGAAAACGTTAGTGTAACCAAT
This sequence comes from uncultured Dehalococcoidales bacterium, assembly GCA_964616785.1. Classification (GTDB taxonomy): domain Bacteria; phylum Chloroflexota; class Dehalococcoidia; order GIF9; family UBA5629; genus JAUVVE01. Next base: position 5,183 of record CAZTRR010000047.1, on the reverse strand, counting down.
GCCGCCCAGAATCTGCATAGCATCGTTCACTACTTCCCAGTGGGTCTGCGTTGCCAGAGTCTTCACTTCGGACACCAGTCTCCTTTGATAACCCGCCGTACCGACTCCCTGATCAATCGTATGCGCTACCGCATAGGCAAAGGCGCTGACAGCATCAATCTTGGTTACGCACTCAGCTATCTTGAAGCTGATTGCTTCGAAGTTCCTTATCGTTTGGCCAAAAGCCTTCCTCTTGTCGGCATACCTGGCGGCTATTTCCAGAATAGCCCGGGAACCACCCACACCACCAGCATTAAGCCGCTCCGGGACCATCATCTGGTAGAAAATCTTCCAACCCTTGTTTTCCTCCCCAAGCAGGTTCTCCTCCGGCACCGGCACATCTCGGAAGATCAACCTGCCCGTGCCCGTGCCCCGGCTTCCCATCAAGCCATACACATGCCTCACCTCCACTCCCATATCCCTCTCAACGATGAAAGCGCTTAGTGCGTCGCGGCCCGCTCCGGGATTGGTAACGGCGTAGACTATGAAGAAATCGGCGCCTTCAGCGCCTACGGTAAAACGCTTCTGGCCGCTAAGAACATAGCTCTCGCCCTCCTTTCGAGCAACGGTGGTGGCACCGAAGAAGTCGCTACCTCCCCTCGGTTCGGTGAGCGCCTCGCCAGCCCATAGCTCACCTGCTATAAGGGGCTTGAGGTATTTCTGCTTTTGCGCCTCGGTCCCGAACACGTTCAGGCCCTCGCCAACGATTGAGAGAACCCCGTAGAGGCAGGCAAAGGGCACACCTAGCTTGGTAATCTCACCTGTAGCAAGGATCTCTTCCACCCACCCAAGGCCTCTGCCCCCGTACTGTTTGGGAAATCGTAGGCCCAGAAGATTCCTCCTTCCCGCCTCCTTCACGAATTCGTCGGGAAACGTGACTTTGTCGGCATCCATATCAAGAATGAGTTGCCGTGGTACGCTCTTGACCAGGTCTTGTACCTCCTGCCGGAGCCTCTCCCGCTCTTCAGTCATGAACACGTCTAGCATGTTGTCCTCCTTTTGTATTACTGAAATATTTGGCTATACCGCCATCCGTGCCAACCAACACCCTGATTTTATCTCTTTTTCAGCAAAATGCCAACATGCTGTATTCGCCCAACGTATCGGTGACGCCAGTGTCCTCTTCAAAGTCTGTGGTGACGAATCCTCCAAGCCTGTCCTGAGCAGAGCGAGACAACTGCCCACCTCCTCGCTCCCCTTTCATGGGACATGGTCGGGCTGACTGCGGTAGAAGATTTCCCCCTTCCCGTACCTCCCTCCATCGAGGGAGGAAGGACTGTTCGGCCACAAGCCGTGTTTTTCAAGATAGAATGGGGATGCTACCAGATTAAGCTACCAGCCCCCTAAACTTTTTCACCCTGCTTCCGTTCTATTGGATGAGTTCATTCAGTCATGGGACAAATTACCAGAGAGCAGGAGGAGCCCGATCGTCTTCCGTGACAATTCTCGCCTTACTGTCGCAACTACTCAACTAGAGAGAATAAGAGGGGACATATAATGGTAACGGCTACAGTTGAAAGTCGAACGGTCGAGGTCATGTCCGTGCCAAGGTTGACGGAGTTATTTATTCCTTGCCCAGTATGCGGCGGAACCACGGACATAGACCTACGCGGGCACGTCTTTTGCCACAGTTGCCAGCAGCAATGGACGCTTGCCGGCAAGCCCATTCTGGAAAATGCTGGCACGGTGTAACCCTAACCAGCAGGGATTCGTGCCGAGTTTGGAGATGTTAAATTGATAGAGCAGCAGAAGAGCAGCCCAAAGGAACGTCCGATGAACCTGCAGGGCAAATCACTGGTCATTCACTTCGACGACAGAGATTGGCAAAGGCTTGTTTCAACAAGCGCCTACATCGGAGTCCAGCCATCTCTCCTGGCCCGCGCACTCATAAAACAAGCCATGCTCCGCTTTTCCCATCCCGAGCGGCTGGATGAACTGTTTCTTCTGTCAACCAACCCTGTGCCTACAACGGCACTCTTCAGGCCGCGAGAAATGGAGATACTCAAATTGATGGTCCAGGGCATTTCAAACAAGGCTATCGCCAGCATCTTTAACGTTAAGGAACAGACGATCAAGAATCATGTTACCTCTATTCTGCACAAGCTGGAGGCTAACAACCGCACCCATGCCGTTTCCCTGGCGTTAACACACAATTTGATAGAGCCGCAAGCTATATATGCTGTCCCGGCGCCTTCCGCGGGCATTTGACCCACCGACCCAGGAGCCTCTGTTGATAGCCCTCGAGGTGCTCCGCTTCACTTATTCCCAAAGCGTTGCAGCGCTTTGTAAACGGCCTCGGTCCCAAAATCCAGTGACTCAACCGGGATACGCTCGTCGGCGGCGTGAATGAGCTGCATGAAATTGAACTCCTCAGGCAGGTTCATCGGCAGGAAGCCATACGTCTGGATGCCTAGCCGGGAGAAGAGACGCGCATCCGTAGTCGCTGCCAACAGCAGGGGCAGGGGAAGGCCTTCGGGGGCAAGCTCGCGCAAGATGTTTGCCAGCGTGTCGAACAACCCCATGTCCGGCTCGCCAGGGCCAGGGTCGTACCGAATGAGTTCCAGTTCTACATCGTCGCCGACCAACGGTCGCAGCTCAGCCATCATGTCGTCGGGCACGTAGCCCGGGAGCAGGCGACCATCCAGCTTAACGACGATTTCGCTGGGAATCACGTTGATTTTCTCCCCTCCCTGGACAACCGTTGCGTTGACTGTGTTGTGCAGCAATGCGTCAAACGTCAGTCCTTGCCGCCCGAGTTGGTCCAGAACCTTGTCCGTCAAAGCCGGGTCGAGAAGCTGAACCACGGCCGAGCTTATGGGAGCAGGGACGGCTCCAGCAATCGACTCAAGCATTTGACGTGCTACCGGGGTGACATGTACTGGCAGACGGCGCTGATCTAAACACTGGAGTAGCCCGCCAAGCTTCGCCATGGCACCGCCGTGCACAGGAGAGGAGCCGTGCCCCCCTAGTCCGCGCAGAGTAGCCTTCATCCAGCAGAACTGCTTCTCAGCAACCTGAATGGGGTAGAACTTGCGCTGGCCGACGTGCATCGCAAAACCACCGAACTCTCCAATAGCATAGCGGATACCCTGGAAGTGCCTGGCATGGTTCTCTACCAGGTACCTGGCCCCACAATCGGAGCCAGCTTCTTCGTCACTCAGAATGGCAAGGACAACGTCGCCAGCCGGGGTTAGACCCTCGGCTTTGGCACGCAGAAAGGCGGCCAACATCATTGCCACGCCGCCTTTCATGTCCAGGGCGCCTCGGCCCCAGATGTAGCCGTCTACGAGCTTCCCCTCGAATGGTGGCTGTTGCCACGTCTGGTCGGCCGTGGTTACAACGTCCACATGACCATAAAGCAGCAGCGGCGGCGCATTGCCCTGACCGGCCAGGCGACTTACTAGGTTAGGCCGCTCAGGGTCACTGGAAAGGAGGGTAGTCTCAAATCCTGCCTCGGTCAGCAAGTGGTTTATGTAGGCAATACACTCCGCCTCATCGCCCGGCGGATTGGTTGTGTTGAAACGAATGAGATTCTGCAGCAACTCGGCGGGGCGTTGATAGATGGTAGCCTGGTCACTTGCCAGCGACATCGGCATTTCCCTCCTCCTGATCAGGTTATGCGGGCACGTGCCGCAAGAGCATCGTCCGCAGTATGTGAATAAGCCAACTCTCTGCTTGATTGATGCACTGCAACCTCAGAATCCCCGTTCACGACCCCCATGTTCCGGCGACGATTTCAATGTCCTTTATGTCCCGTATGGTTTCATACCACGTGTGAGCCTCACGGCGTGGCTTCATTCTCAATCTCCTCGATTACGTCTTTGAGACGGGACCGATAGTAGTCAGGCAAATCATCGATATCGTAGAACCTCGCCTCTTCCACTTCATCCCCGGGACTTGGCTCTCCATCACCCGCCTTCACCAGGTACATTACAACCAGCATATCGCCATAGACTTCTTTGTCTTCCAGCCGGAGTACTCCAACCAGCTTCACCACCTCACCGGACATCCCCGTCTCTTCTTTCAGTTCTCTCAAGCATGCTTCCTCTGACGTTTCTCCACTCTCAATAAAACCTGAGGGGAAGCCCCATGCCCGTTTCTTCGGCGGTATCCCTCTCTTAATCAGCAAGAACCTCTTGTCCCTTGTCGGAATAGCCAGCGCTACCGGTAAAGGGTTCTTGTAATCAACGAAGTCACAACTCGGGCAGAACTTCCTTTCCTTGCCTTCGATAACTCCCACTCCAAGGGATGTCGCGCATATTGGGCAGTATTTATACTCTTCTTTCATAAACCATCTGTCGAGCTGAAGGCAGGTTTCGCATTATCCCGTATTCCCAGCACAGCTTGAGAAGAACCCTATTTCGATATCCCCGTACCACGCCCGAAGACAAGCGCAACAGCAACTCACACACCTGTTTACTTCTTTATCAGAGCTGATTCCCTGAGCCACACCCACAGTATGCAGCATGCCAGCATAAGCCCTGTCAGTAGAATCGAATATCATTTACACTTATTCATCGTAACCGCCTATTCACGTCAATCACAACCAAGCCTTACCGCTGATTATACACCTAGCTGAACCAAAGCGAAATATCCGGCACAGAATCTGTGGGGCGACATTTCTGTGAAAGGGTGCCCGCGCGGTTACCATGATACCTCCTGACAATCGCCCCAGCCGTTCCTCACGGCAGACGGCAATACGTCAATCCTGTCAGGATTCCAGAAGGCTACTGAGAAAGCTAATGATAGGTAGGGATGGCACAACCCCGAGCCAGCAGTACAGAACTCCCGAGCTACCAGGGAGCCAATCCTTGAAGGTCGCTGTCCTTGCTCCTGCATCCGCCGTCGGATATGCGGGCGGACGGTCAAACACGAGCGGGAGGTTAACCCAAACCCCAGGCGTTTCACCTCAGGTGCGGGATGATGAAGGAGTAGGCTTCATGTGCCTTGTCGGCGCCACGGAACTCAAACTCGTAGTAGGCATTGCCAGTGGTGTTGACATCTCATGCCTCCCTGGCAGATTCACACTATGATCAACTGGTTGACGGCACTTGACACACAGCGCCATAGAACTCAGGTTTACGGTCGCGGATGAAATCGACCTCATGCTGCCCCGGGATGATTACGAAATGCTTCTGGCGGGC
>CAZTRR010000046.1:0-14769 GCA_964616785.1 uncultured Dehalococcoidales bacterium | reverse complement strand
AACCAGTGACCTCTGCGATGTCAACGCAGCGCTCTAACCACTGAGCTAACCGCCCCTTAGTGCCGCATCTTATCAGCGCTTCTGCACGCAGTCAAAGAGGACAGCCTAGCCCTTGCCAACCACCCTCGTGCTACTTGTAAGCATGATCTGGACGACACTACCACACTTGGGACAGGTGACTTCGACAGTGACAGGCTGCCTCATTACCCGCTCAACCAGTCCCGTAACCACAGAATCAATATTATCCAGACGCTGGTCCAGCATCTCCAGGCGCTTTTCCATCTGCTCTTGCTTCATGATTCCAAATGTTCTCCGGTCGTGAATTCTGTCATCGGTACTGAGAGACAACTGAGGCGAGACTCCCGAAATCCCTCCCCAACGCCAAATCAGCTACATGTCATCACCGTCTACAGGCTCTTATCAGCTACTCCCATCGCTCTCAGTTCGTCCATATCGCCTTTTATTAGGCTCTCTATATGGTTGCCAACAGTCCCCTCCAGATATTTGCGAAAGGCCTCACGCGCTGCCGGAGAAGACCGCACGGCCTCTTTGGCACGCTGCCACTCATCATTGATCAGCCCAGTTATCCGCTCAGGACTCAGCGGAAACTCCTCCCCCATCATCGACTCTGCCCTATCAAGAGTTCTGCTCATAACTGCCCGCTTCAGACGGTCAAAAGAGAGGAACTCCTCGGGTGAATAAGGCTGGGGCGACCATTTCTCGTCTGCCATATCACAACCTCCAGCTCATGTGATACCTTCTTGGTATTGCCTATGATATGCCTGATTAAGCACCATGTCAAGCCTCGATAGTATTGATTTATTGGAGCCAGAAATCTATACTAGATACAGAAGGAAAGAGGAAAGGAGGTAACCATCGATGCCAGAAATCGAGATTGGCCAGGTAAGTGACTTCTTTGCCAGGCCTGTGGTAGCCGGCATCACGCTCACTGACTCATTAAAAGCCGGTGACAAGGTTCACATCAAGGGACACACTACAGACCTCGAACTGATCGTTGAGTCCATGCAGATCAACAACATGAACGTAACCGAGGGCAAAGCTGGGGATGCCATTGGTGTCAAAGTGCCCGACCGGGTAAGACGTGGCGACAAGGTCTACAAGATCAGCGAATGACCTCTCACCCACCAATGACCTTGAGCAAATTCGCCATTTCAATGGCGCTTGACGCTGCCGCGAAGCCACGGTTGCCTTCCTTGGCTCCGGCTCTCTCAATAGCCTGCTCCAGGGTATCAGCGGTTACTATGCCTTGAATGACCGGCAACCCGGTATCCAAGCTCACCCGAGAGATCCCCCTGTTCACCTCAGAAGCCACATATTCAAAATGAGGCGTGCCACCGCGAATTACGGCTCCAAGACAGACAACCGCATCGTACCTGCCGGTCTGCGCTAGTTTCTTCGCTGTCAAAGGAATCTCGAGACAGCCGGGTGCCCATCCAACATCAATATCTTGCTCATCAACACCGTGCCGAAGAAAAGCGTCTTTTGCCCCTTCCAGCAACCTGCCGGTTATGACTTCATTGAAACGAGAAATAACCACCCCGAACTTCAGCCCCTTCCCCAGCAGCATACCTTCATAACGTTCAGCCATGTGATGCTTCCTCCTTAATTTGCAGGTTCAACCCCAGCAGCTTCATCTACCCCCAATAGGTGGCCCAGCTTCCTCTGCTTGGTCTTGAGATAGTCAACATTGTAAGGGGTAGGCGATGTTCTTAGGTCGACAGTCTCCACTATCTGTAGTCCATAGCTCTCCAGCCCGACTACCTTCTTCGGATTATTGGTCAGCAGACGAATCTTATGTAAACCAAGGTCAGCCAGAATCTGAGCCCCAATACCGTAATCTCTCAAATCGGCGTCAAATCCCAGGGCAATATTCGCTTCCACAGTATCCAGCCCCTCGTCCTGAAGCGCATAGGCCCGCACCTTATTGTGAAAGCCAATGCCCCTCCCTTCCTGCCGCATATACAGAAACACGCCACGTCCCTCGTCAGCAATGGCCTGCATCGCCAACGAAACTTGCTCACCGCAGTCGCAGCGTAGGCTGCCAAAGACATCACCAGTAATGCATTCACTATGAACTCGAACCAGCACCGGTTCATCGCCTGATATGTCACCTCTCACCAGGGCCATATGCTCATCAGGGTCAACCTTGCTCCTGTAAGCAACAATCGTGAATTCACCGTAGCCGGTAGGCAATTTGGCCTCGGCCACCCTCTCCACCAACCTCTCGTGCCGACGGCGATAGGAAATCAAGTCAGCTATGCTCACAATTCTGATCCCCGACTTGTCCGCCATGTCTTCAAGCTGAGGTAAGCGAGCCATGCTACCGTCATCGTTCATAATCTCGCAAATGACTCCCGCCGGGTAAAGCCCAGCCAGCCTCGCCAGGTCCACTATGGCCTCAGTGTGCCCAGCCCGCACCAGCACACCACCCTCCCTGGCCCGAAGAGGAAACATATGCCCGGGACGAGCTATGTCTTCAGGCCTGGTATTGGGGTCGAGTACAGCCCGTATAGTCGCCGCTCGGTCAGAGGCAGAAATACCACTGGACGTTCTATGTTTGGCTTCAATAGATACAGTAAACGCTGTAGAGAATTTCGAGGTATTCTCTTGCACCATGGGTGGGATCTCCAACTCCTCCAGCCTCTGACCAATTATGGGCAAACAGATCAGACCTCGAGCATGCTTCGTCATAAAATTGACTGCTTCCGAAGTGACCTTTTCTGCAGCTATTGCCAGGTCGCCTTCATTCTCACGGTTCTCGTCATCAACAATGATGACGAACTTGCCAGCCCTTATATCTTCAACGATTTGTGGAATAGTAGCCAACGCCATCAGGTTTCACCTCGCTTTTGAAAAACCGTGCTCCTCGAGGAAATCTAACGTCATACCCTGGCTATCCAAACGCCTGAGCCGCTCCACGTACTTGGCAATAACGTCCACCTCAAGGTTGACTATGTCGCCAGGCCTCATGCCACCTAGAGTAGTGTGCTCCCGAGTATATGCGACCAGGGAGACCGAAAAGGAGAAATCACCACAATCAACAATGGTAAGGCTAACGCCGTCAACAGCAACAAAGCCCTTGTTCACCACGTAGGGCGTCAGCTCAGCAGGTGCCGAAATCCTGGCAACAACAGCTCCCGCTTCAGGACTTAACGCCATTACCCTGCCAGTCCCGTCCACATGTCCCTGGACCAAGTGCCCACCAAAACGACCACCAACCGCCATAGCTCTCTCCAGATTGACCAGGTCACCGTAATGAAGTCTGCCGATATTAGTGCGCTGAAAGGTCTCAGGCATCACATCAACAGAGAAAACATCGCCGTCCGCTGAAGTCACCGTCAGGCAAGCACCATTGATAGCCAGGCTGTCACCTAGCTTGATATCCTCAAGGACATTTCTGGCCCCAATGGTCAACTGACCGGTGGCCGTTCCCCTGACTACACCAACCTCCTCAACTATGCCGGTAAACATTCTACTTGCCACCCACATATCCGCTGATCAAGACGTCTTCGCCAAATTCGCTTATCTTGGCCCCCCTGAGGTGCAGAGCTTCGGCGACCATACCTGCTCCATGGCCGCCTACAGCGCTCTTGGCTCCATCCCCACCGATTATCATGGGCGAGACAAAAGCCAGTACCTTATCTACCAAATCCTGGTCGAAGAGCGAACCGAAAAGCTTATTCCCACCCTCCACCAGAACACTCGTAACCTGCCGTTTCCCCAGCATACCTAATAGCTCCGCCAGGTCTATTGTATCCCCCTCGGCCGTCAATTCCACAACTTCAGCACCAGCCCTCCTCAAACCCTCCGCCTTCTTGGCATCAAGAGGTTTGGCCACAGCAATGAGGGTTTCCCCCGGCTCACCAAAAAGCCGCGCCGATAGCGGCGTCCGTCCTCTCCCATCAACGATTACCCGCAATGGCTGCAGTCTGGTTTTACCCCCCTTGCCACTGCAGCCCCTCGCTGAAAGCTGGGGGTCATCAACCACTACGGTATTCGCACCCACCATAACAGCGTCTACTATGTGCCGCAGGTAATGCACGAAATTCCTGGACTCTTCGCCGCTTATCCATTTAGAATCACCATTTTGAGTGGCAATCTTGCCGTCAAGGCTCATGGCGAATTTGGCGATGACAAAAGGCAAACCAGTAGTGATAAACTTAATGTAGCCTTCGTTTATCTCCCGGGCTTTCTCCTCCTGCTCGCCCACGAGGGTCTTTATACCAGCCTCTTCCAATTTTCTCAGCCCATTTCCCGAAACCAGAGGGTTAGGATCAATCAGAGCCACATGGACTTCAGAAATGCCAGCATTAATGACAGCCTCGGTACAGGGTGGAGTACGTCCCTGGTGACAACAAGGTTCCAGGGTAACATACATGGCTGCCCCACGAGCCCTGTCTCCGGCTTGTTGAAGCGCCATTACTTCAGCATGAATTGAGCCCGGCGGCTGCGTGTACCCAAGGCCGACCACTACCCCGTCTCTAACCACCACGGCTCCCACAGCCGGGTTGGGACTGGTGTATCCCAAAGCCAATCCAGCCAGCGATAGAGCAGATTCCATGAAGTCCACAGGGCGAGCTAACACTTATGACCCCTTGACAGAATCCTCATATCACTTACTTGCACCAGGTTCAGTCCGCACCACTCACTCCCGAGTTCAGCCAAGCCATCCAGCCTACCCATAGGAGAGGCTAGCCGAACAGAAAGGATTGCTCCAGCCTCTACCTTATGATAGCGAGTAGCTGCTGATTTGGCAACTTTGGTACAGGAGGAAGGCGCTGGTATTGAAGGGGCAGGAAGCTGTATCCCCGCAAGAAGCTCAACACCGGTTGCCCTGATACAACCCACGCTTGCAGGCTCAGCGACAACCCCACCCCTGGCAGTGTCCTTGTTGCTCGTCGGCTGGCTCAGCACCATAGCTTGGTGCCCCATTGTAGCACCAAGCTTCTTCACAGGGCAAACTACCTGCCTGTGGTGGAAATGGCTCCTTCCAGCGCCAGGGGTTACGATGCTTCACCGGAAGTCAGTCAATTTCATAAACCATCTGGACAGTAAGCTGAAATTCCAGCTCTCCGGGGCTAATGGAGGTTTCCGGCACAGGGGCAGCCGCTGCCTCCATCCCGTAGACGTCTTGCATCCTTATGGGCGGCGCGTAGGCGGCGCCTTCACAGATATAGACTGGCTCACCCAGGCTGACACCGGCCGCGTCGGCTATCTGCCTGGCTTTCGCCATAGCATCCTCTACTGCCTTCTCCCGTGCCTCTTCGTAATAAGGAGCCGGGTCATCAACCATGAAGCTTATGTCCTCGATGCGAGTCAGGTCACCGGCCGCTTCAGCTACAGCGTCGATAACGCTGCCAGCTTTGTCCACTTCCCTTATCTTGGCAACCACTGTGTTGCTCACCCGATATCCGGTGATTTCCTCCCTATCCTCCCTTTCAATCCATCTCCGGACCGGGTAGATGCTATACCGCTGTGTCTGAATATCCTTCTCAGCTATGCCCTTAGTCTTCAACACCTTCATCACATAGTCCATAGCTTGAGCTGCGTCTCGCTGTGCTCCGGCAACGGTCGATGCCTGAGCTTCTACGCCGAGACGCACCAAAGCAACATCCGGAACCCCCGTCGCCTTGCCTTCACCGGTCACCGCCAGGCCGACATTCTGCTGGCTGAAGACTATGCCAAGGTCCCCACCAAGTTCCGCTGCTTCCACCCAGGCCGAAATGCGCGGCGGAGAGACCTGCTCAAGATCCGCAGGCGCGCAACCACCAGACCCCACCACAACGACAGCTAAGACTAAACTGGACAGCAATAACCAGAACTTTCTCATCCGTGTCTCCTTTCAATTCCTTATTTTGCACGCGTAGCCGCTTTGCCTACTTCCTCATAAACACCACCTCTTCCAATCGTGAAGTCGTGCCGCCCTGTGCTATTATTATAGAACGACAAGCGGATTATTACGTTTAGCCTGAACAAAGCACAAGAAGGCCATGTAGACTATATTATACAGTCCGGGAGAATAGCAAGGAGATACTATTGGCGGCTGAACAAGAAATACTGTCTTCCATAGAGTTCCAAATGAGCTTACTGCTGTTCGTAGCTCTGGCGGGTTACCTGATTGCATACAGGATAAACCAGTCCGCGGTCGTGGGCATCATCTTCGCCGGTATACTGGTAGGTCCCAGCCTGTTGGGCCTGGTCACTTACACTGAGTTTGTATCAAGCCTGGGGCATCTGGGCGCTGTGGTCCTGCTTTTCACCATAGGTCTACATTTCAATGTCAATGAGATAGCCAATATCAAGTATTTCGTGATTGCCCTCTTTGGAATACTTGTCCCCTGGCTCGGAGGGTTTGGTATAGCGAAGCTATTTGGCTATGACTACGCGGCCTCCATCTTTATTGGTACCGCCCTGACAGCAACAAGCATAGCCATCACCGCCAACGTCCTGAAGGAGATGAATAAGCTGCAATCCAAGGCGGCGAAAGCAATAATCGGTGCGGCCATAATAGACGATGTCCTCAGCCTCCTGGCACTTTCCGTTTCACAGGAAATCGTGTCGGGAACGCTGTCATGGTCCCTGGTCCTTATTACGATTGGAAAGGCAACAGGTTTCCTGGTTGTAGGTGTCTTCCTCGGGAGTATTGTCCTGAGCAGGGTTATGATCAGGATAGACAAGACCCCGCTGGCCATCAAATATCCTGAATCTCTCTTTATTTTCGCTATTATGGTTGCCTTTCTATATGCCATGGCAGCGGAGCTTATGGGGCTGTCAGCCATAATAGGCTCCTTCCTGGCGGGGGTTTCCCTTACACGGGTCAGGTTAAGGAATAGCAGGAGCTTCAGAGATGGAGCTGAGCACCTTCAGATTATCTTCGCCTCCATATTCTTCGTCTCTCTGGGAGTCTTGATTGATTTTCACGCGGTCACGCCGGACCTACTATGGTTTTTGCTCATTTTGACTCTGGTTGCGCTCCTGGTTAAGTTCATAGGCTGTGGTGTTCCTGCAAAGCTGGTAGGCCTGAGCATGAAGGACTCTATCATTGTCGGCGTCGGCATGGTACCCAGGGGAGAAGTGGCTATGATTGTGGCCCTCATAGGGCTTAATCAGAACCTCATTATGCAAAACACGTATGCCGTCCTTGTCTTGATGAGCCTGCTGACGACAGTCATACCCCCCATCATACTGAGGAACTGGTTATTCAAGGGAAAAACAAGCGGGAAAAAGAAGGGGAAATCCCCGGCGGCTCCCGAATCCGTGAGCCCGGATTCAGAGGCCTCACCTCCCCGGTGACTCGCTACTCGAAATCAATGCCTTAGCCGCAATGCTTATTCGCCAAGGCTGCTCACCAGGACATCTGCTTGTCCTTACCAATCCTTCGCCTCCTGTCATTCGGGGCTCAGCGAAGCAATCCCTCAGTGAAACAAAGGGGCGAGGGTGAACTGGAGTGTCATTCTGAGCCCTTCCCTATCCTGGACATCGTTGTCGCGCAGGTAGGACACACGTCCTGGGTCGGTGACTTACCTACTGAAAACCGCGCGGGGCAAGCCGTAGCCTTGCCGGCGCAAACTCGCCACCATAAAGACCCACGTGAAAGCTCCCAAGGTGACAGACCATGTTCTTATACAATATAATAGCAAGCGCCTGAGGCAAAGCATCAATCGTCACAGACCGATGAAATTCGTTCGCGATATCATTGTACCTCTCCTCGTAGCTCTGGCCATCTCCGCTCTCTTCCAGGTCACCGTGGCAAGCTTCAAGGTATACGGCACGTCCATGTTGCCCACCGTCCGACCCGGCGAATACATTATGGTCAGCAAAGCCGCCTATTTCCTTCATCCCCCTGAGCGCGGCGAGGTGATTGTTTTTCGTTCCCCACGCGATCCCAACTCCGACCTCATCAAGCGAATCATCGCCGTGCCCGGCGACACCATAGAAATCAAGGACGGCACGGTGTTCATCAACGACACTCCCCTGGCAGAGCCCTATACCCGGGAACCACCGAAGTACTCTTATCCCCACCAGAAAATCATGGCTGGCGATTACTTTGTTCTCGGCGACAACCGCAACAACAGCTCCGACTCGCATAAGGGATGGACAGTGCCCAGCGACAACATCATTGGCAAAGGCTGGATCACCTACTGGCCGCCTCATGAATGGAAGATTCTGAAGCACTACCCTCTAGATGCAGATAAAGAGGCGGCCACGCACGGCACTCCCAGCCTGATTAGGCAAGCAGCATGTCCAACGAAATAATACAAATCTTCAAAGACTCCGGTGCCCTGCTGGAGGGGCATTTCCTGCTTACTTCAGGTCTACACTCGCCGGTATACTGGGAGAAGTTCCGTATCCTGCAATACCCGCACTATACCGAGAAGCTCTGCCAGCTCATCGCCAGGCACTTCAAGGGGGACAAAGTTCAGGTAGTTGCCGGACCGACGACCGGCGGAGTCATCCTTGCCTTTGAAGTCGCCAGGCAACTCGGCGTGAGGGGCATATTCGCCGAAAAGGAAGGCGACGAGAGAGTCTTCCGGCGTGGTCTTACCATCAACGCTGGCGAGCGTGTCCTGGTGGTCGACGATGTCTTGACCACCGGTGGCTCCATCAGCGAAGTCATGAAAGCCGTCAACAAACTGGGAGGCACCATCTTAGGGGTTGGCGTACTGGTTGACCGAGCTGAACAAGACAAGGAATTCGGAGCACCCCTTTTCAGTTGCGTCCGGGCTACCACCCAAACTTACCCTCCATCGGAATGCCCTCTGTGCGCCGCTGGCATCCCCCTGACAAAGCCCGGCGGCCAGACATGAATCCAAAGCCGTTTTCCTTGACAGCAAATGACGGGAAATCTACAATAAAGCCCGTGCCGAGGTAGCTCAGTCGGTAGAGCAGCGGACTGAAAATCCGCGTGTCCCCAGTTCGATTCTGGGCCTCGGCACTCTGGTTCTCCAAGGCGATCACGGACCCAGGGTACCACATGTCCCGAGCCGGAAGCCTCTCCATGCACCCACAGGGCACCGCGCATGCCGGAACACTCTGTGAATAACCTAACATTGGGATCACCCACCTTGAAGATATGCTAGAATCAAGCTCAGTACCACATGCATATCGCCCCCTGACTACTACCTCGCTTTGCTGGGTTACTTCATGCTGGCATACATGACCAGGTAAGCCCTATCCAGCCAGAGGCTGCACGTACATGCTTGTGGCAGGGGCTTCATCCAGCACAGAAGGTATTTCATTTCCCCACGGCTGGATGTATAATCGGGATAACACGGCGTATAAGGTGGCGAGGGATGACCGGGGGACGCGTTAAGCAGAGACGCATAATATGACGAATCAGATGCAGCAAACATTTCCGTGCCCTGGCTGTGGTACGCCGACTGCGTCCGGGCAGCGCTTCTGTCCGGGTTGCGGCAGAATCCTGAGCGCCAATTGCCCCTACTGCGGGACTGCCCTCACCCCTGAAGCCAGGTTTTGCCCGAATTGTGGCGGGGCCATGAGTGCGAGCGGGCCACAGCAGCCGGCGTGGGGACCTCACCCGGGATGGGCTCCGCCAGCAGCAAGCAGGCAACCATTATCACGCACGCAGCTTCTAATCATATTGCTGGTTGTACTCTTGCTTGGCGTCGGTGCTATTGCCATCTGGCAATTTGGCTACCAGGCATCCCCGGTAGACGGCACGCCACCCATAATCTCGAATGTCCGGGTCGCATCCAAGGGTAACACAAGTGCCTCCATTGTCTGGAACACCGACAAGGCATCCAGCAGCCAGGTCGAGTACGGCAGGACTGCCAAGTACGGTTCTCTTGCGCCGGCGCAACCGCGGAATGACCCGACTCTGGGCTCGCCTGGTGTAGTCAGCCATGCTGTAACCCTCACCGGCCTCATGTCAGGGACCAACTACCATTACAGGGTCAGGTCAAAGGATGCAGCAGGTAATGAAGCGGTATCAGCAATCGACAGGACTTTCAGAACGACAGAGCCAGAGCGCCACCGCTGGGACTTCTAGGTTGAACTCAAATACACCCTCCCGCATACGATTTGGCCACTCCAGGGCCACGATAGCCTCACACTGTGCCCAAGAACAGCCGTGGTAGTACAAGAAACGCCGGCGGCTGTATTCAGTTCACGCTCTCTCTGAAAGCGTCCAAGCGGATCACTACCTCACGTTGCACGACCATGACGACAATGGTAGAATCTCAACGTCCGTCTGGAGACGTAAGGCATTTCTGGTAGGGCCAGGGGCTTGCTTCAGGAATTAAGGGCGCTGCAGGCAACGGGAACGGGGGGTCCCACAGGCCAATCCCGGTCCCCAGCACCACAGGTTTTCCAGCCGAAGTGGCGGAATGGTAGACGCGGCAGTCTCAAAAACTGTTGAGGGGCAACCCTCGTGTCGGTTCGAGTCCGACCTTCGGCACCACACACAAGAACGCCGAGCTACGCAGCCGTAATACGGGGGAGTCTCGATTTGCCGCCAGGAGCGAACCGCGAAGCGCCTTCATCGTTTCACGGGGACAAGGGCTCTTACCTCAGGCTACCCCTTTCCATGGGATGCTTAACTAGCGGTAAGCAACCTTGTTGCGGAGCTCTATGCCATTTCCGCAGACGGCTGTACTGCCCCAGAGTGCAGCGGCAGCCTCAATTCTCCGCTGTGTTCCCAGGGGCACCTCGGCGAGCGCCTGGCGCGTTACAGGCAGGTCGGCCACTGTGACACTTAGGGCCAATGGAGTCCGCGCATAACCTGAAGCTTCAACCCACCACGAGGCGGACCAAATCATACGCGGTTCATTTCACAATAAGGGTGATTTCCTGGCCCTGGGAGTCTGTGAACTCTATGGTGACATTGTCAACCGCCGGGTCATCAGCGGTCTCAATGTCAAAATCATAATGGTGCCCCGGCATCATCGTGCCATGGTGCATATCTACTTCGAACTTCACCAATGTGTCGCCACTCCAGCATTGCATGACGCACGCCATGCTCCTAATGGTTGAATGACCCGCGTTCCTCACCGAGCCTCTGATGAACAGGGATGTAGTCTGCGAGTAAATGGTCTCGTCAACCCTTCTCCCCCACTCAGACCATAGCAACTCCAACACGTATGGTGATTTTGGCGGTGGCGTGGCGAAGACGTAGTCTCCAGACAGAGCCTCGTTCTCCGCCTCGTCGCTCGACTTCACCCTGAAATGGTACACCGTGTTGGGTTGGAGACCGCTCAGTGTGACGCTGTGGGTGGCAACTAGCTCTTCATCCAGGACGGTGGTTGAACCATATTGCGCAGTCCTGCCGTACTCAACCTGGCTGGTACCTGCCTCATTCGTTGTCCAGGTCACAACAGCACTCGTCTCGGTCTGAGAGGAAGCCGAGACATCTGTGATTACAGGTGCTGTGCTATCAGGAACTGGCGGCGGTGCGGTACTAACCGTGACAACCACGGACTTACTGACAGTGCCGGCACTATTGGTGGCGGTCAGGGTATAAGCAATCGTCGTGGCCGGTGATAGCTGTCTGTTTCCGACAGCAGCAACATCACCTATGCCCTGGTCTATGCTGACACTATCGGGCTCCTTTACGACCCAGCGCAGGGTTGTGGATTCACCGGCAGTGATTTGGGCAGGAGTGGCATCGAAGGCAAGAATAACCGGCGGTGGTGCTGGCTTGCAGGCAATAGCAGGGGCAGCTAACAGAAGCAACAGCCCCAGAAGTAGAGTCGAGCACCGTCTATGCCCTTTCATCACGACCTGCTCTGGTATTGGCCCGAACCACAGGGCGAGCTTGCCCCGATTATACACCCAGGCCAGGAAAAGTGGAACATCCAGCACGGATTCTATGTGACAAGGCTAAGCCTGAACGGAACACGGGACACAGCAGCCGTTCAAGGGCGCACTGGCTTCCCCCGGGCACCTTTGCCCGGCGTATACTGAGGCAGGCCAGTGCTGCTCTGTGCTATAATTCAAGCACCTTTGCCGAGTTGTGTAGTGGTAGCACAGGGGACTTTGGATCCTCTAGCCCAGGTTCGAATCCTGGCTCGGCAGCCAAAAAGGCAGTCCAGCTTCAATAGAGTTACATCATTATGCCAGCTGCTCTCTCAACTGCCTTCTTATACTTGTCGATCTCAGGCAGTGACTCAAAATAGATCGTCATCCTTTGCGCTTGAAGAGACCCCTCTGCGTGGACTGCTGTAACCTCTGTCTCCAGGCCCAACAACCTCCGAAGTAGCTGGAGCATCCTCAGTCTGTGCTCTGCAGATATCCCCGCTGCACCACCCAAATACTTCTCTATATACTTCCCCGTGTCTGGATTCTGATAGTCCTTATATGTGGGTGCGGTTATCAGCAAGCCGCCGGCAATGTCCTCCACTGCTTTCACGCAGTCGTGAAACTTCTCGGCAAAGTGATACTTTGCCGTGTTTGATATCACCGGGTTTGGTATTAAGACCCCACTGTGGGTAACATAGTCCACACACGAAGCCCGAGCCAGAGATTTGAGGGTATCCACATAGATAACCAGGTCCGTTATCTTTTCTCTAACATGTGGGGCCGTTTCTATCCCGTTATATTCAGCCATTGCTTGAGCTGCACCTAGTAAGGCCTCCGACATAGGGATCCTATAACTGGCCGCCGTATGCCGGTGCAAGTAAGCGAAGTTATAGACCAGAGGCATGGCAAACTGCCACTCCCCGCAAAGGAAAACCCTGTCCCATGGCACAGACACGTCGTCAAAGACAACGAGCGAGTCAGTGTGCGCTCTCACCGGCACCTCAACGGGGAAGTCCAGGGAGCTTAATCGCGTCATGACGGGGTGGCATATCTGTGTCACCCCCTTTGTATCCGCAGGGATAGCAAAGGCAACGGCATAGTCCTTGTCTTCCTCAGTCATGTTCCGGCAAGGAATGACAAAGATCTCGTTGGAATATGCAGCAGCAGTGATATGTGCCTTGGCTCCCCTGACTACTATCCCCTTGTCATTCCTGTCTACAACTCTGACATAGTAGTCGGGGTGACCTTGGTTGGGAGAGGAAGGACGGAGTGCTCTGTCCCCCTTCACATCGGTCATCGCACAGGCCACGCTCAGGTCACTCTTCTGCAACTGGTAGCGATAGTTCTCCGCCCGCTGCACATATTCTTCCTTCCCCATCATGTTGGCGGTAACATTTACCGCATTCATGGCATCTGCCCCAACATCATGGGAGAAGGGGATCACTCCTCCTCCTAGTGTTGTTGCTGCCACCATAAGCTCGTGTCTCTTCAGCAAGTCCTCCGAGTCTCTGGGGTTGTAATAGTATCTGCTGATCAGCTCGCCTGTTTCCGGGTGAGCAACGACAGCCAAGTCCTTATACTCGGGCATCTCCGCCATCTCGTAGTCTATAGCTGCTGTCTCCATGCATACTCTTAGGTCTGGATGGGTTGTAACATCCTCAATTCTCTCACCTTCGAAGTAGACCACCCTGCTATCCCTGAGGCTTTCCTTGTACTCGTTTGCCGACATTAGTCCCATTTCTTTGCCCTCCTTGATTTTGGTATCACGCCGAAGACGTGCCTTTCTCATGCGCCCGCGAACTTTTTCACGGGATAACACCTAACCAAGAGTATAGCAGTACCCTACTACTGTCAAGCTGGTCGCACCTGCGCCAGCGCTTAACGCTGAGGTCACAGCGTAGTTGCGGTCTCCAGGGTTTTCTATGAAGGGCGAGATATGATAGACTAGTGACAAGAATGGCCGTGTTGAATCTAGCGCATATGACAGAACCGCAAAAGGAGGAGACAATTGGATTTGGTTCAGGCCATAAAGGCGCGGAAAAGCATCAGGGGTTACAAACCGGACCCGGTCCCGAAGAATGTGTTGGAGGAAATCCTAGAGATTGCCGTCCATGCCCCGTCTTCAATGAATACCCAGCCCTGGGAATTCACCATTATTGCCGGCGACGTGATGGAGAAAATCAAGCAGGCTAACATAGAGAAGTTCAACGCCGCAGAATTGCCCCGTATGGACGTGCCCAGGGGGGAGAAGTACACGGACGAGTACCGAGAGCGCCAGGTAGCCTTAGCCGTGCAACTCTTCAAACTGATGGGTATCGCCAGGGAGGATAAAGAGAAAAGAACCGAATGGATGAGGAAAGGATTCCGCTTCTTTGACGCTCCAGCAGCCATCATCATCTCAATGGATAAGTCAGTTGGCTCAGGAGGTGAGTTTGATTGCGGCGTCATCTCCCAGACCATTGCCCTGACGGCGCTGGACTATGGGCTAGGCACCTGTATCCAGGGGCAGGGAATCATGTATCCCGATGTAGTCAGGAAATTCACCGGCATCCCCGAATCGAACCTGATAGTCATCTGCCTCACGATTGGCTATCCCGATTGGGATTTTCCGGCAAACAAAGTTCAAGCCGAGCGTGAACCCAGCGAGAACATAACAACCTGGTGCGGCATGTAACCACAATACTCCATCTGAAAAACCGTGGATATATACCGCCCGAAGGGTAGCCCGGTGTAAGGCATTTCCCGTTTAGCCTCAAGCCTTTTCAACATTTTCATCTTCCTACCATAATCGGTACCGCGGTATTGCCTGGAACTGACACCTTGTTTTGAATCTCTCGTGGAGCTTTTCCTTTCCGCATCAGACAGCTCATCCAGCAGAGAGAGTCCTCTTGGTACAAGCTCATTTTTGTTCAATGCGAGATATAATACAGTAAGGCCACATTAAGCGCCGGGTTATCTGACACCACTCAAGTATCTTGCGCACTGGAAACA
>CAZTRR010000045.1:5354-15297 GCA_964616785.1 uncultured Dehalococcoidales bacterium | reverse complement strand
AAGCCGGCCTCTCCACCACTTCACCGGCCGCGATCTTGGAGACGACTTCCCGGGCTAAAACCTTGATGGGCATGTTCGTTTATTTTACTCGCTGATGTATGGAATGACAAAGCTAGGGCTAACGTGGGATTTGGAGAGAAATCAACTCTTGCTACCTTTTGGCCTTTTACTAGCAAACGAACATTAGTATCTGCTAATATGAATGAAACACTTTGAGCTGAATAGGCTGATCGGGAGGAGTTCAAATTGACTGAACTCAGGCACGTCAAATCACCAAAAGACCTTATTACCCCTGTTGATGTAACCCAGTCTGGTTTTCTGCAGCAAGCCCTTCGCAAGACCAAGGAAGCTAACCCATACGTAGATCGTGCAAGGTACTTTTTGGACAAACTACAGTTTGTTAAGAAACCTCAGGACTTAATAAACACCAAAGAAATGCGCAGCGACCTCATTACTGCAGCTGGTTTCTCGGATAAGGCTACTAACTATTTTTCTCCTTCTGAACTTGAGGACGCTCTTCTAAAGGTGTTACAGGAAATTGAGAACAAAGCTGGTTCTGATTGGCAAACAGATATTGTATATCGTTTTCTTCTTACTAGGGGAGATACACTTGGTGGTGTCATGCGTAACATTTTGGGTGCCGAAGCGAAGGGTAAATTCACAGAAGCTATTCTAGCAGCATTACGAGAGGGCGGAATTCAGCCCAGGCTAGGTTATTCCAGAAAGGGTAAAGTACAGCGAATTTCATGGCCAGGCCGCGTATTACTTTTCGACAAAAAACCAAAACTAATCGATAAGAATGTTGACGTGATTCTACTATATCAGGCTGACGAGAACATGTCAGTTGCTATGCTACTCGATAATGAGGCGAATTACCTTGTTTGCGGGGAAGTTAAAGGTGGTATAGATCCAGCAGGTGCTGATGAGCATTGGAAGACCGCGTACGGAGCATTAGCTAGAATACGCGAAAAGCTTGGAACAAATCAACCTCAATTATTCTTCGTTGGTGCGGCTATTGAAGACTCTATGGCTATGGAAATTTTCTCTCAATTGAAATCCGGGATGCTGAATCATGTGGCAAATCTTAATGTGTCTAAACAGGTTTCTGATTTGGCTTCGTGGCTGGTCTCTTTTTGACGACTCCAGACGTAAACACACTTCCTCAGCTCTTCTCGGCCATGTTCCTTCATCTGCTGGCTACTGTTACCTTTCCCCATTGGCAAGGCCCAAATCACCTCGACATCAAAGCCTGCTTGTTGAGCGATTTCAGACAAGATTAAATCAACAGGGACAGTTATACCTTGATAACGTACATTGTCATTCACCATGACGAAACATGCGCCTGGTTTTAGCAATCTGAAGCATTCAAAGATGACTATCGCTAGTTCCTTAAAGTAGTTGCGCACCATCCTTGGTACGCCATTATTGTTTAGTAAGCCTTCTGTACGACATTTGTCTAGGTAGCTGAGTATAAGCCCAATTAGTTCTTGCGATTGAAAAGCTTTTGTGGCCTGTGTCAATAGCTCTTCATCAATTATCTTGTAGAGGTTCGCCTTTTCGCGATTTTCCACGGTACAACTTAGCATAGCTTGGCGCAGGGCGCGTATCTCGTGCTCGCCAGTGCCCATCATAGCAAGTTCAAGAGCATAGGTTCTGGTGTAATCATAGCGATTACAATATGGTGGCGAAGTGATAATGCCATCAAACGACTTCTTCTTTAGACTCGGTAATAGCTCTAGACATGATCCCCCTAGTAGCTTTATCTTACCCATTTCAGCTTGTGTAGATAGCAGTGGTAGTTGCAACTGGTCTCCATGTACATCGGCTACAATTTGATTGAGTTTTGTGCATATTGCTAGCGTAAGAGGTTTTATTATTCCTTTGCAGAATTCCTTTTTGCCTTGTTTCCTACCGGAACGATAATCCCAACGCAGGTACTGCCCATCTTTTCTGGTATAGCTCACATCCTCAAGTACGCATAAAGCAGCGAAGGATAGCATGCGCTTCAGATTTTCGTCGTTGATTCTTTCCACCTCGAACAAGTATCGCCCCAGTTCCGACTCTGTCTCTGGCGGGAAAGCCCCTTCTGTGATACGAATATGAGGGAAACTTCTTTTGGGCCCTGGTTCTTGCCAGATGTGACTTTCCTTAAATTGAAGTATTTTCTTGCCTATCTGCGCAGCATTTGCGGTTCGAAGTATTCGCCGAACCTCAATAATTTCTACACTACTAGGCAGAAGTTCAATGCCAACAGAGTCAATGCCAAGATCGCTAGCTGTGAAAAGCGTCGCGCCAGAACCCGCGAATGGATCCAAAATACATCCAGATTTAAGACCAAGTCTGTCTATGATGTATCGAATAAGATCAGAAGAAAATCCTTCTTTGTACTTGTACCATCTATGACCATTTTTGCTTTTGTTAGCCTGAAAGCTCACTAAAGTACGATCAAGGTCATAATTGATTTGGAGCTTGTCCGAGAATTTAGAGTGGAGTTTCTCGTCAGCGGCTCTGATTTCTTGTAGAATTCCTAGATGGTCACTCGCTACCACTTCTGTGTATGCTGTCTTATTTGGTACAGTACCGTCTATGAAGCCATTACCATCCATATTTCTTACCCCAAATATGTTCATCCAGATAGACGCTGATGGTATCCCATGAGATACCCAATTCGCAATCTTGTTTGTGGTCTATCTCATCGATAATCTCCCGGGCGCGTTTGCGACTACATTTGATACCTTTTTCTCTGGCCAGTTCTAGGACATCATCCTCGCACCAAACAGCAACTGCTATTTGTTGATTCCCAAAGCACCTCAAGCGTTCAATAACTTCGTGTGTTGTTGACATTTGAAAGCTCTATCTTGTCGCACGTAGCGCTTTCCCCCTATTCTACACGGTTTCGTGTATCTTGTCAATGGTTTTGGGCCAAGAATCCTCAAGTTTTTTCTACTTTTTCTAAAGGTGCAAAGCTGAGTAGTAGCCTCTTGGTGCCCGCATCCACGAAGTCTACCGTCACTACCTGGTCGTCTCCGTTTGGGGAGCAGCTCAGCACTACCCCCTCACCAAACACCTGGTGGCTTACGTGGTCACCGGTCTGCAGGTTCAGCGTGCTGAACGTTCGGGGCGAGGGCCTGGAATAAAGGGCGCTTACCGGGGTGAACTCGTTTTCTTCTTTGACTGCCTGCTCTTCCCGCACCCCGTCGGTGGTTACGAGCTCCGACGGAACATCTTTAAGGAAGCGGGAGCGCCGGCTTGGCGAGCTGCCGCCAAATAAGCTACGGCGTTCGGTATACAAAAGATAGACCCGCTTTTTTGCCCGGGTCACCCCTACGTAGCACAAGCGGCGTTCCTCTTCCAGTTCCTCGGGGTCGTCCATAGACCTTCGGTGGGGCAGGAGGCCTTCTTCCATTCCGGCAATGAAAACCACGGGGAATTCTAAGCCTTTGGACTGGTGGAGAGTTATCAGGGTGGGGGCATCGGCCTGCTCATCGAGCTCGTCTATGTCTGACACGAGGGCAATGTTCTCTAGGAAACTGGCCAACGCCTCCTCGGGACTGAGTTCATCGTATTGTCTGGCTGCGGAGCGCAACTCGCGGATGTTCTCCCAGCGGTCTTCGCTGTCTTCCTCGTTGAGGATGTATTCCTTGTAGCCCGACTGCTTCAGCACCTCATCCAGCAAATCCGTAAGGCTTAGCTCCTGGCTTCTGGCGCTAAGCTCGCTTATCAGATTGAAGAAGCTGGTGAGGGCGTAGCTGGCCCGGGGTGGGAAAGGGGGAGTTTTCTCCTCAGCAACAGTCTTCAGTGCCGAGTATAGAGGCACGTCCTGGCCTCTTGCCCAGGCTGACAGCTCGGCGAGCGTGCGCTGA
Organism: uncultured Dehalococcoidales bacterium; assembly: GCA_964616785.1. Lineage (GTDB taxonomy): Bacteria > Chloroflexota > Dehalococcoidia > GIF9 > UBA5629 > JAUVVE01. The sequence continues at coordinate 11,434 of CAZTRR010000045.1, read as the reverse complement.
CCGATACCCCTCGTGGGCACGTTTATTATGCGCGTGAGGCTGACATTATCGTAGGGATTGTGGATAAGCCTGAGGTAGGCGATGATATCCTTTATCTCTCGCCTCTGGTAGAAGCGGGTGCCGCCGACGAGTCTGTAGGGTACCCCGTAACGCATGAAGGCTTCTTCCAGGGCGCGCGATTGGGCGTTAACGCGGTACATCACAGCACAGTCACGGAGCGAGATCGAGTTCTGATTGACCAGCCTTTCTATTTCGCTGACTACAAACCGAGCCTCCTCCTCTTCGCTGTCACGTGCAACGATGGCTACTGGATCGCCGGCTTCGTTCTCTGTCTTCAGAGTTTTTGCTATGCGCTGCAAGTTGGGTGAGATGACGTTGGAGGCTACATTCAGAATGGTTTGGGTGGAGCGATAGCTCTGCTCCAGAAGGGCAACTTTGGCATCTTTGTAGTCGTTCTCGAAGCTGAGGATGTTGCGCAAATCGGCGAACCTCCAGCGGTAGATGGACTGGTCGGGGTCGCCCACGACGCAGACATTGCGGTGTTTGCCGGCCAACTGCCTTATGAGCATATACTGAGTAGTGTTGGTGTCCTGAAACTCGTCAACCATGATGTGGAGATAGCGTGATTGATACTTGCTGAGAACCTTGGGATGGTCGTTGAAAAGCTGCACTGTCTTCATCAGCAGGTCGTCGAAGTCGACCCCCCGGCTCCGGGCGAGTACCTGCTGGTAGCGCTCATAGACACGCTGGACTATCTCCTCGAAGTAGCTGTGTGTTCGTTCGGCGTACTCTACGGGGGTCAGCAATTGACTCTTGGCGAACCTCATGGCCGATTGAATAGCCCTGGGAGTGTATTGCTTGGGGTCGAGGTCGAGGTCGAGGAGGCTCTGCTTTATGAGGCTGAACTGGTCTTCCTCATCATATATGACAAATCTGGGGTCGAGCCCTATTGCCTTGCCCTCCCGCCGCAAAATGCGGGCGCAAATGGCGTGGAAAGTCCCCAGAGTCAACTGCTCCGCCGTCTGCCCCAGCAGCTTGTCCAGCCTCTCCCGCATCTCTTTGGCAGCCTTATTGGTGAAGGTGACTGCCATGATACGGTAAGGGCTTATGCCGCAGACTCTTATTAGATAGGCAACCCGGTGCGTGATGACTCTGGTCTTACCGCTACCCGGACCGGCAACAATGAGAAGCGGCCCCTCTATTGTCTCCACAGCCTGCTTTTGGGCTGGATTGAGTTCAGCTAAGACATCCATGAGGCTTCGAGGTCATGCATGCTATTCCGTATCCTGCCATTTCATTTCTATTTGCTCAGGTTCGAGACCGGTGATTGCGATGCCGTCAGGCCCTACGGTAATGACGGCTCCCGACGGCTGAAGTCTTATCACAGTGTCCTGCCCACTGGCGCTGATGCTTACTTTCTTAACCGAAACCTTGAGCGCAACGTCGGCCTTTTGGGATGGCAGCCCGGAGATTGTCTTCCCATCCATCGACATTGTGACGTCTTCCAAGTATACCTCTGCGCCGGTAAGGCTCTCACAGCCGAGACTGACAATCAGCCCGGCAACGAGCATCAGTAAAAGGGCGATCCTGGTGGCCAGATCAGTTTTCATCCTGTGTCCTCCTTTGATTTTGCAGTTTGAACTCCGGCAGAGGTCAGGTCAATTGCGGGTATCGATGAGGCTTCATGGTCATTATAGCATTGGGGAAGAGGAGCTTCAAAGGTTCAGCGCAGCATCTCTTTGCCAAAGCTGGGCATTTTTCCCTATAATGTTGGGACAAACGCTGTCGACAAAGGTGACTGCTGCTCTTGCCTTTAATAGAGGCTGCTAAGCGATGAAGGTGATATCGGTTGTTGGCATGGCCGGTTCGGGCAAGTCCGAGGTGGCCAGGGTGTTTGAGAGGGACGGCTTTGCGATGGTGAGGTTCGGAGATATCACGGACGAGCAAATCAAGAAAAGAGGGCTGGAGCTCAACGAAGAAAACGAACGGCACGTCAGGCAGCAACTGAGAGACGAGCATGGGATGGCGGCGTACGCCAAGTTGAACCTGCCGAGGATTGACGCCGCACTGAAATCCTTGAACGTTGTGGTCGACGGCCTCTACTCGTGGGAAGAATACACGCTGCTCAAGAGCCGCTACGGTGACGGTTTCCACCTGGTTGCCGTCTGGGCGTCGCCCAGGACGAGGTATGCCAGGCTGGCAAGAAGGCGGATCCGACCTCTGACAGTGGAAGAAGCCGTCAGCAGGGATATCGCCGAGATAGAGAACACTAATAAGGGCGGGCCGATTGCCATGGCCGACTTCACCATCATAAACGAGTGGTCGTTGCAGGACCTGGAAAGGGAAACCAGCAGGGTACTGACCGCTTTGAGATGAAAAACGTAACCAGGCCGGGTACTGACGAGTACTTCCTCAAAATAGCTTCCGTGGTGGCAGAGCGCTCAACCTGTCGTCGACACCATGTCGGCGCTGTGGCCGTAAAGGACAAGCACATACTGGCGACTGGCTACAACGGTGCTCCCTCCGGGCTCAAGGACTGCCTTGAGCTTGGCTGTCTCAGAGACGAGCTGGGAATACCGTCCGGGACAAGGCACGAGATATGCCGGGGCATTCATGCCGAGCAGAACGTAATCATACAGGCATCACTTCACGGGGTAAGCCTCGAGCGTGCCACGGTCTATGTCACCCATACCCCGTGTGTGCTGTGTGCCAAGATGCTGGTGAACGCCAGGATAAAGCGATTTGTCACCTTTGGCAAGTACGCCGACGATGCCTTCATGCACCTGTTTAAGGAAGCCGGAATAGAGTTCGAAGTGCGAGACAGGCCGCCTTCCACGATAACGTATTTGGATTAGGGTGCTTTGCTGCTCCGCTTTGTCAGTCAACGGGGCAACTGTTTTTTCCCTTGGGTTTGCAGAACGGTCTTGTGCAACCCATCAGTGCACACAGGACGGCGATTCCTTGCCCGGAGGCGTGAATGAAAGTCCTGGGAATCATGGGTAGCCCGAGAATAGGAAGCAACACAGACCTGTTGCTGGATGAGGCTCTGAAAGGCGCAAAGAGCCAGGGAGCAGAGGTTGAGAAGATCATCGTGGACAAGCTGAACATATCACCCTGTCGGGAGTATTACGGCTGTCTCAAGGATGGCAACTGCGTCATAAAAGACGACATGGATGATATATACCCCAAGCTGCTCGCTGCTGACGTCGTAATAGTGGCCTCGCCGATGTTCTTCTACGGGCTTAGCAGCCAGCTTAAGGCGCTCATCGACCGCTGCCAGGCGCTCTGGGCCAGAAGATACATTCTCAAGCACGAGGCCCCGGGCTCGGCGAGGAAAGGGGCCTTTATTGCTGTCGGGGCAACCCGAGGCAAGAAACTGTTTGACGGAGCGACGTTGGTGGTGAAGTATTTCTTTCAGGCGGTTGGTGTCGAGTATGTGGATGAGCTACTGGTCCGGGGCGTGGACAAGAGGGGGGAGATAAAGGAGCAACCAGCTGTACTAGCGGAGGCGTTCAAGATCGGCAAGCATCTGGCAGGGGAAGGGTCATCACCTACATGAATCGGACAACCCCGCGAAGTCCGTCGATTTCAACTACCTGCCCGTCACTCAGTATTGAAGTGACATTCTCAATACCGGCCACGCATGGCTTTGCATATTCTCGCGCCACAAGCGCACCGTGCTGGAGCAGACCTCCAACCTCGAGGATAATCCCTCCGGCATTCAGGAAAAGGGGTGTCCACCCCGGGTCTGTGGCACGGGCCACGAGGATCTCGCCTGGTAGAACTGGTTTCTCATCTGGCCTGTTAAGCACCTTCACTTGACCGCGGGCTTTTCCAGGTGAGATCGGTTCTCCCACAAGCTCGCCCTCGGCAGCCTCTTTTTTCGGGGGATGGAGAATCCGGCCGCGTGAATCTATGATCCGGGGGAAATTCCGGATATGCTGGACCTTCTTGAGAAAGGCGGTGTTTTCTTCAGCAAGGTTTCTCAAGTCAATCGATGGGTCGACTAAGCCGTTTGCAAGGTCGTCAATTGTAAGGTCAAACACCTGTTCTGGACTATCAAGCCGTCCAACCTCAAGAAGGGACTCCCCAGCGGAGAGGACCCGCTTTCTAATCATATCGATTATCATGATATAGTAATACTTATGGATCTCCCTGTAGGCAGCGAACTTGACTAGGATGTTGTAATACCTTCTAAGCTGCTTCTCTCTGCGCTTTCCCTTGCTGCGAGCCACCCCAAGGAGGAATTCATACGCCTCTTGGCGTCCAACCAGGCCTTTATCGAAAACCGCCTGCGGATTATGTTCTTCATCTGTGTTTTCAGCCATGGCGCGCAGCTGGTTGAAGACCTGCTCAGGCGTCTCATAGAAGCGCGGTGAGGCAACATCCATTTCTTTCGGACAGCGATGGCCATATTCCTTCATGAAGTCATCCCAGGCTTCAAGAAACCCGGCTGAAAAGGACCTTGATTCCATTCTCGAGGCAAATTCCTTTCCTGATGCACAGTCCTTTATTTCCTTGAAGCATGCCAGACGGTACATAGCGAGTCCCATCTCGATGGTCACGTTGTTCGGGAGCGCCTGTTCCAGGTAGACGACCTTATCCCGGATTTCCGGTTTCTCGTCTTTGAATAGTCTCTTTATCCTTGATCTGGCGATTTCAGCAGCGTAGGTCACAGGCAGAGAAACATGATTGACATATCGAACGAATCTTCGGGTGGTGTCCGAAGCAAACTCGCCTATCGGAAGCTCCCTTTCCTCCTCCAGGTCCTTGACAAGCTTTCTGGTTTCTTCACGGAAATACGTATGGTATTTCGCCGGACTGACAACCGCCTTAAGTGTTTTCCATCCTGCATCAAAGCCGTTGACCACTATACCAAATGCCAGTCCTCTCAGTCGCCTGGGTAGCTTCTTGGGGACGTACTCCTTTTCATCGAGGTTTTCAACAATCTCAGCAGAAAGGGCGTCCTGTGACCCCCATATCCAGGCTACCCGTTTTTTCCCTTGCATCTTCAGGGTATTTGAGAGGTTCGTATAGCCGCGTCCTTGAAAAGAGCCAAAAAGGCCATCTTGGATATCTGCGGCCTTATCGCTCCCCGTCCAATCTGTAAACATCGCTCTCATGCTTTTCGCTAGGTAGTCGGTCCCCAGGGCTGAGAGAGGACTCTGAATACCTTGCTTTACCAGAGTGGCATCCAGGTAAAGCCTCTTGGGTTCACCGGGTCTTGTTAGCATCGCCTCGGGTAAAGGAATATAGGCAGTAACGGGACGGGCTTGGAGCAGATATAGTCCGTTGTCAGCAATGGCCCATTCAATATCGACAGGTTTCTTGTAGTAGTCCTCCACCTTGATAAGCATACGGGTTAGTTCCAGTACCTCCTCATCGGAGAGGCATAGCTGTGAGCGGGAGGGCGAGGGTTCTTCGCAGGTTCCGCCGTCAGGACCAAGCCAGACTGAGGTCTCCTTTTTCCCTGTCTTCCTCTCGAGAATGGCTCGCGATACCTTGTCGACAATGAATGAATCGGGCGAAACCATGCCGGAGACCACCGACTCACCGATGCCAAAGTTCGCGTTGATAACAGCCTCGTCGTAGCAGTTGTTGATAGGATTCAAGGAAAAGGCCACCCCGGCAGTCTGAGCCGCAATCTGCTGCTGAACAACCACCGCAATGCGCGGTCTATCGACCGCGAACCCGTGTACCTTCTTGTACAGAAAAACCCGTTCATCAAGACACGAAGCGAATGAGCGGCGCAGGGCATCTTCTAACCCATCCTCCCTGACGCCCAGTATGGTCTCGTACCCACCGGCAAAGGAGGCTCCCTCGAGGTCTTCCTCGGGAGAGGATGACCGGACTGCAAGGAGTGGCGTTTCGTCACGCGTTCTCAGAGGCTCCAGAGCTCTTGCAAGGACTTCTCCATGCATATCATCCAGTTCAAGACCCGCGGACAGTGCTTTCAGCGCATCGCAGTTTTGCTTCAGCTTTTCGGGTGGGCTATTCAGAACTCCAGTCCATTCAGGAGTTGCCTGGACATACTCAAGCCACGGCTGGAAGAAGTCGACTGGCAGGACAAACCCCTGAGG
>CAZTRR010000045.1:0-5254 GCA_964616785.1 uncultured Dehalococcoidales bacterium | reverse complement strand
AGAGGTAGTCTATCAACTTGCGGCTACGGCTTGGATGGCGAAGCTTCCTCAGCGCCTCTCCTTCAATCTGGCGAATCCGTTCCTTGGTGAGGCCCAACTCTGCACCGATCTCTCTCAGCGTTCGGCCGGATTGACTGTCCAGGCCAAACCTCATCTCGATGACGCGGCGTTCGCGGGGTGACAGCGAGTCTAGGGCTGTGCTCAACTGCTCCCTCAGCAGTACGCCAGCAGCCATCTCCTCGGGCCCGGGCGCTGACTCATCTTCGATGGTATCTCCGAGCCGGTTCCCCGTTTCCCCCACGGGTAACTCAAGGGAAATGGGCTGGCTGGAACCCGCCTTGAGCAGCCACTCCACGTTCTCATGTGGGACTCCCATTTCGGTAGCTAGCTCCTCGCTGGTCGGCTCCTGTCCGGACTCTTGAGACAACCTGCTGCTGGCCTGGGCGAGGCTCCTCATGCCATCAATCACGTGCACGGGCAGACGTACTGTGCGCGCCTGGTCGGCTATGGCCCGCACGATGGCTTGCCGAATCCACCAATGGGCGTAGGTGCTGAACTTATAGCCTCTGCGATGGTCGAACTTCTGAACTGCCCGCATCAGCCCGATGTTGCCCTCCTGGACGAGGTCGGACAGGGGCACGCCGCGGTGCACATACTTCTTGGTTATGCTGAGTACCAGGCGCAGGTTGGCTCGAACCAGGTGGTCAGCCGCCTGCCGCGCATTCTCCCTTATTCGCTGGAAGTGTGAGGCGATTTCGGGCCGGTGCTCTTTCAGTTCGTTCCAGAAATCTGGCGAGCGCACCGCCTCCTCAAACTCGGCCATGGAACTTGTCTGGCCCGCGCTCCCGAGGATGTGCCACGGAATCAGTCGACTGTCCAGGGACAGTTGAATCAGGGCCTGCAGGGTTGGAGCTTCACCCTCTCCGGTGGTTTGGGCCATGGCATCCAATAAGTGCTCGTCTATATGGCCATCGATGGCACGGCGCAAGTCGGACTCCGATACCTTGTCTGCCACAGACTCCCCGGGTGGGAGTCCGAGGTAATCGCAGAGCGCCTCGAAAAGCCCACGTGACTGGCAGAACCGCTCAACCAGTGCCAGCAGGACGTCTGTTGCCGCTGGCCGAATGCCATACTCGGCCAGCCACTCTCGCTCAAGCTCGGCGACATACTCCCCTTCCTCTACGCGGCTACCCAGTGCTCTCTCCTCCTCGGCAGTGAGAAGAGGGGTCTGGCCGCACTCAGCGAAGTACAGGCTCATTGGATCGCCGATAAACTCCACTTCCCCCTTCGACGGGCCAACCTCGACTTCGGACAGCTCCTCCCCGTAGTCAATGGTCTGGCTGACCGGGTGTGATTCCTCATCCTCGGGGAGGATTCGGTCTATACTTCCCGCGTTCACTGAAATCATTGCCATTCTCCTGGCGTCCTCGCTACTTCTCGCTCACAGGTGTCTGACTAAAGACGCAGCAAGGCTGCTATTCTGCCTTTCCCATACTGGCTTTATTGTTTCTGGCTGGCTAGGCGGCGACCACCTCTTTGACCCCGGGTACCTGCTCTCTGAGGACCCGCTCAATGCCGTTCCTCAGGGTGACAGTCGCCATGGGGCAGCCGCTGCAGGCTCCGGTCAACCTCACTGTGACTAAGCCATCGTTGACGTCTATCAGCTCGACATCACCGCCATCTGCCCGCAAACCGGGCCTTACCTTGTCCAGGGCTGTTTCCACTTCCTGGCGCATCATATGCCTCCAATCCGCTATTTGCTTCGTCGTTCGCTTCTGAACTCAGCATATTCTAGTCCAGGCCGTAATCCTTGTATGCGACTTTTGTCTCATCGCGGCCCCGGTGCTGAGGCTATTCCTGTAGGATGAGACGAAGGTGGGGCAGAATAACATCGGGGAAGATGGTGAAGAAGTAGCTACGTGAGCGCTTGGTTGGTCTTTGTGTCTACTGGATGACTATCTCGAAGGGGCAGCATATGGCGCCGGTGGGACAGACGGCCTCACACTGGGTACACCAGCCGCACTCCTCTGTTTCCACAATGGCTATGACGTTGCCAACAAGCACCAGTGCATTGCAGTAGCACACGCTGATGCACAAGGCGCACCCGTTACACTTCTCGGGGTCTATAACGGGCATTTCAGCCACTGCTGTCGGTCTCCATCTCAATCAGTGTAGCACCAGAGCTGACCATCTGTCTGTGACATTTGTCTCAAGAAGGCGCTTCAATTATCTCCTTGAGGAGTTCCTTGTTGGCAATAACTATGCGATGGCGGTCCAACCTTATTGCCCCTTCTGCCTCCAGGGCCTTGAGCGACCTGCCGACCATTTCCCGGGCAGTACCTGCCATAGCTGCCATCTCCTGCTGCGTCAGCCGCGGCCGGGGGCCCGTTCCATCTCCGGCTTGCTCAAGGAGTATCCTGGCTACCCTGCCGATGACGTGCCTGAACGAAAGGTCCTCGACCAGCGATACGAGGTGACGCACTCGGCCTGCCAGCACCTTGATGATGTTCAGGGCTACCTGCGGGTGGTCGTGGAGGATAGCCTCCAGGTTACTCCTTCCTATCCCGTAGAGAACAACAGGCCCCATGGCCTGGGCACTGGCGGGGTTTTGACCTGCATCAAACATGGGGACATCATTGAAGGACTCCCCGGGTCGCACAATGGTCAGTATCTGCTCTTTTCCCTCAACCGAGGTCTTGAACACCTTTACCACGCCTGAAACGACGAAGTACAGCGCCTGGGCCGGTTCGCCCTCAAGCAGGACAATCTGCCCCGCCTCGGCAGTCTTCTCGAAGATGAGCTTCGTGATTGAATCAAGCTCGGCGTGGTCAAGGCCCGAGAAGTACGGGATGTGCTTCAAGAACTCCAATTGAACGGCCATAGTCCATATACCCACCTGGCTGACAGCGCCCGAACCCGAATGAAGAACCCTGTCACTGCTGGGCCTTGCCGGAGGTCAGCCCTTCCAATCCCAGCTCTTCGAGCTTCTTCGCGGTGGGCAGGCTGGTTTTCTTGTCCCAACCCCTTTCGTCGTAGTAGTCGTCCAGCATTCCCTCCACGTCCTCCCTGGTCAGGGGGGTAGCCAGGAAGTAGTCGATCAGGTGGTAGTCCCTATCTGGTCCCTTGAGGGGTTGGAACCATATCTCCGGCGGCTCATCGTCTTTGCGGTCGAAGCCCGCCCTGCAGTTCATCACCTTCCACAGGTTCCAGACGCGCTCGCTGGCCAGCTTGAGGTCGGCAGGTGTTACCTCGATACCGGTAACAGCCGAGTATAGCTCAGCCAGGATTTTCATGCTGTAGAACCTGGAGATGTAAAGCCGGTGGCATTGTCCAAACATGTTGAACAGGTTGAAGAAGTCCTCGCCGTGCTTGCTAAGACGCCCCACATTGAATGAGTCCTCGGTAAAGATGCGTCCTATTGCCTCCTCAGGGACTCCGCATCTATTAGCCTGCCTCATAAGCTCCTTAATAGGCCAGCCCGGGCTATATGTGGCAGCTCCCATGCCTGCGGCCACTCCCAACGAGCGGCCGGGATATACCATCTGCTCAAATTGCATCGGCCCCAGCCCGAATTCTCTCGGATCGAAGATGACGAATTGACCCTTTATTTCGTGCTGGACGTACCTCTCTGCTCCCTTCCCGAGCCTGCGGGCAGCGCCAAGCACGCCATCGGCCAGGATATCACCGAAGCCGTCCCTGAAGGCTGTCATCTTCGTCAGCTTGAGGAGAGTGTCGTATTCCCGGTTCAACTCCACGCCCCCGGTATCCTCCTTGGTTATGATTCCGTCCTCGTAAAGGGTGATCACGTAGTCAATGAGTCCCTCGAAGCTGTAAGTTCTCTCAATGCCATAGCGATTTACCATGTCAAAAAAGCGCAGAGCATCCGTATACCTGTCCAGGGGAGAGCCCTGGGCGCGGTGTCCAAATGCTGGGGAAGCCGTCATCAGCGCCCCGACCGCGAAAACCGCGGTATCATATGTCACCATGCCTCGCTCAGGCACGTCCAGGCGGTCCTTATCGGACATGGGGCAGGTGGCGCAGGCGATTTTCTTGCGGCTTCGCCTGTGCAGTTCGTATATCTCCGCCTGCAGTTCCTTTGTGTCCGGCGGGAAGGGCATGAATACGGACGAGTTCCTGGCCAGCACCCCTTCCGGTACCCAGCCAGCGGTCATCGCCATGGCGCCGCCCTTCATCATCTCGTCGCGCAGGTGGTACTTGGTCACTCGGGATAACACTTCGTCGACAACCTTCTGCAGCCTCTTCGGGTCAGCTACCGTGATTTCCTTCGTGCCCTGCACAGCGACGATGGCTTTGAGGTTCTTTGAGCCCATCACGGCAGGGAGTCCACCCGAGCCCACCGTGCCCCCTTTGTCGATTTGAGTTACCGATATATTGACCAGGTTCTCCCCCGCCTGACCGATCGGGATCACGCTGCACCGTTCATGCCGTTGTCTTAGCTTATCCGTTGTGTCGAAGACGTCCATGCCCCAGAGGTCAGTGGCATCGCATAGCTCGACATCCTCATCATGTACCTTGAGGTACACCGGCTTATCTGACCGCCCTGTAATGACAACGTGGTCATAGCCTGAGGACTTGAGGAAGTGGCTGAAGTGGCCGCCACCGTTGCTGTGAGGAAAGGAACCGTTTAGAGGCGACCTGTAAATAATCATTAGCTCCGAGCAGCCCGGTATCATGGTACCGTTGAAGGGCCCCGTGCCCATGATTATGGCGTTCTCAGGCGAAAGCGGGTCTGTATCAGGGGGTATGAGGTCGTAGGCCAGCTTGTTGTTGATACCGGCGCCGCCTATGTAGGTCTTCGCCGTTTCGGCGTCGAGGGGCTCTTTTCTTACGTTGCCGCTGGTCAGGTTGACATAGAGGATGTTTCCGGCATAGCCTGGAAGTCCCATTCTACACTTCCTTTCCTATCCTGTGCCGAGTTAGAGCCCCGTACGGGCAATATCTGGCGCAGATGCCGCAGTTGTCACATTCCTCGGTGAAGGTTATCTCGAACTCGTTGGCCTGATTGACCAGTCTCCTCACCTGAATTCGGGCGGCTGCAAAGTTGAACGTTCCATGAAGGCGGAAGGAGCAACGCAGCGCGCAGGTCATACAGCCGGCACATTTGGACGAATCGGCATGGATCAAGTAGGAGCTTTTCTTGGCAACGGTATCAGGCATCGCTGTTGCTCTTGGCAAGCACCTAGGGTATCGTTAATTAGGGCCGTTGTCAAGGAAATGGGGGATTGTCAACCTA
>CAZTRR010000044.1:0-15830 GCA_964616785.1 uncultured Dehalococcoidales bacterium | reverse complement strand
ATGCCCCAATAAGCGCAGCCAGGTGGTTTAGTCACAGATGCGGCATTCTCGACCCATGTGACAGGATGAGTTCTGCCTCAAACATCATAAAGCTTATCGGGGCAGTAACACGGATCAGGGCTTGTTGAGCGCGTTTGGTATAGAAAGATGCAGACCATCCAAGAAATGCTCTTGAAACCTGCGCTCGATGATGAGTCCTACGTATTCCACTTCGCTCGCTACTTCCTCAGTCGCTCGCCTTTTACCCAGATTTATCAAGGGCCATGGTGTAGAGGAACGGGAATGTAATCGACCCCCCATATTGCGGCGTCGTTGTTGCCCCCTCCTATACTCCCCGCCTCCAACATCCTGCGTTGGTGCACAAGAGTCCAGCACCAGGGACAGCACCATCCACCAGGGACAGCCATATCAGGCAGTTCACCCCTAACCATAGGTTTTTTTCATCGCTCCTTACCTCTCTTTCGTCTTTCGCGCATAACTGAACTCCACTACTAAAGACCCTATAGCCAGTCTATTGAAATCTGACGATCCCCAAATCGGGCTTGACGGGAGCCTGTACAGCGGCACACTTAGCGGAATGACCCGTTTGCAGCCATAGCGGCGTACTAGGCCACTCAACAATGCTGTTTCCATTCCTTGGTGCCAATGCCACCGAGCGGTGTACGTGTGTGTGCCGCTTCTCTTCACCCCCAAGAAAACGAAGAGCTATCTGTTTTTCGCAAGTTGAGATGAACCAGTATTCTGTGACCCACGCGTACGCCACTTGTCAGATGGAAGCAGAACCTTGTAAAATGCTGAACCGCCCAGCGAAACAGAAGAGGGCTAACCATGCCGAGAGCTCATATCAACGGAGTAGACCTGCACTACGAGGTTAGCGGCACAGGGTCCAGTGTGGTGCTATGCCATGGCTATACGGGTAGCCACCAGGACTGGATGTTTCAGATACCGCTGCTCTCCCGCAACCGGCAGGTGACCGTCATGGACCACCGAGGGCATGGAAGCTCTGAAGCCCCTTCTTCAGCTGCTGCCTATGCAATCTCCATCTTTGCCAACGATGTGCATGCCCTGCTTGACTATCTGGGCATAACAAAGTGCTGCCTTGTAGGGCATTCCATGGGAGGATTCATGGCTCTACAACTCGCTCTGGCTCATCCATCCCTGATTGATTCCTTGGTTTTGGTTGATACTTCAAGTGGCGCGTTTCACATACCGGGATACGCGGAATTGCGCGCCAAGCTTGATGAAATAGCGCTGAGAGACGGGATGGAAGCTGCGTTCGAGTACAACGCTCGACACAACGCGCTGGCTCAGAAACGCTTTGAGAAATATCCCGAGCTACGTGATGTGGTGAAGCGCAGGATGTGCGAGACGTCGGTTGATGGATACGTGTACGCGGGACGAGCCATCGCTCGGCGGCAAACGGTTACCGAGCAGCTTGGACAAATATCAGCACCCACGCTAATTGTGGTCGGCGAGGAGGACACTCCTTTCCGCCAGCCCTCCGAGGTTCTGGCGAACAACATACCTGACTCCAGCCTGCACGTGATTCCTCAAGCGACTCATTCTCCGCATGAAGAGATGCCTGACGTCTTTAACGAGTTACTCATTGAGTTCTTGGCCAAAGCCAACGTCGGCTAGATTTGGCGATTGGTTAATTGGCCATGTTAGACACCGGGGCTTTCCTGGCTGTGCAAGATATGAGGCCCGGCAAATGGTGCTGGTATCAGGCCGACGCTTGATAGCAGAGGTTTGCACAAAGTCGACTCAAGTTCAGTGAGTGAACCCTTGACATAGGAAATACGGGCTAGGCTCGTTGTTCTTGAGAAAGGGGGTGGGATGCACTTCTGTATCTGATTTTTGAGGCAAAGGAATCCGCAATTTCTTGAAAGGAGTGATGACCATGGAGTTTGGATTCACTGAAGAGCAAGAGAGATTAAGAAGAGAGATGCACGAGTTTTGTGTTAATGAGTTACCTGTAGACCACAGGGCCGGGGTCGCTATGACCGAGGCACAGCTTGCCTTCGGGATGGAGCTACAAAAGAAAGCTGGCGAGAAGGGTTATTTGGCACCAGGCTGGTCCAAGGAGTCTGGCGGTCTAGGCTTGAGCGACATGGAACAGGGGATCATCATGGAAGAACAGGGGTACTGGGGGATAGTCTGGCCGGGTAGTCAGGGCCTGCGTGTATGTGGACCTCCCCTGCACCTATTCGGCACCGAGGAGCAAAAGAAGAAATTCCTACCCCCAATAGCTCGGGGTGGCTCCATATGGTATCAGGCTTTTACCGAGCCTGATGCTGGTTCTGACGAGGCCAATGTGCAACTCAAGGCTGTCCAGGATGGCGATGACTTCATCTTGAACGGCCAGAAGACATTCATTACTGCCCTGGCTCCAGCAGACCACCTTTATACCCTGGCCAGAACGCAGGATATCCAGCCGAAGCACAGGGGACTGAGTCTCTTTCTTATCCCAGCGCATGCCCCCGGAATAACATATGGCGCGTTGCCGACCATGGGTGTCTTTACAGTTGACATTTTCTTTGATGATGTAAGGGTGTCCAAGGATCATCTGCTTGGGGAGCTTAATCGGGGCTTCTATCATGCTATGGCGACGTTTATGTTTGAAAGAAGCGGCACTGGCTCGGCGGCAGGTGTTAAGCGGGGTCTGGAACTCTTTGTCCAGTTCTGCAAGGAAACGAAGCGAAACGGGAAGCCACTTATTGAGGATCCCAAGGTTCGGCAGACGGTGGCAAGGATGGTTGTTGAAGCCGAGGTAGAAAAACTCTGCGGCTGGCACGGGCAGTGGTACTTCAGCGAGAGGGAGAAGCTGGGGCCGCAGCCCTACAATTTGGGTGCGCTTTACGCAAAAACATTTGGGCCTCGCCGCGCTAAGGAACTGATGGACATATTTGGCCTTTACGGCCAGCTTCAGAAACGGTCGAAAGAGGTGAAATACGAGGGGCGGGTGGAGAGAGGATGGCAGGCCGCACGGAGCACACATCCTGCCGGGACTATTGAGATAAACAAGGTTATCATCTCCCAGCGAGGACTTGGCTTGCCCAGAGCAGCAAGACCTACCTCCGGTACCAAGGCCTCATGATAGGCTTTCGGCTGAAGTATCGTAACTGAAAGGAGTAGAATCATGGATTTCTCCATGAGTGAAGAGCAGGAAATGTTAAGGAAAACAGCTCGCGCTTTTCTAGAAGCGGAGTGTCCTGAGAGAGTGGTGAGGGAGGCAGAGAAGGATGATAAAGGCTATCCTCCAGAGCTGTGGCGCAAGACGGCCGACCTGGGATGGACGGGACTCGTCTACCCTGAGAAATACGGCGGCACCGGCGGGAGCATTGTGGACCTGGCCGTCCTCTACGAAGAATTCGGGAGGGCCATGTTTCCCAGTCCTTACCTTTCGACTGTGGTTCTCTGTGGACTGACTATCCTGGCTGTGGGCACTGAAGACCAGAAGGCGGACTTCCTACCCAAGATAATCAATGGGGAAGTGATTCTTGCCCTGGCTTTGGCTGAGCCTGAATCCAGTTGGGATGGCAAAGCCTGGGATGCCGAAGGGGTAACTGTTCGTGCAACGCCCGATGGGGATGAGTATGTAGTCGATGGCACCAAATTGTTCGTTCACGATGCCCATATTGCCGATTACCTTCTGTGTGTAAGTAGGACCGCCGATGGGGCAGCGCCTGAGGATGGCATAACGCTGTTCTTGGTTGATGCCAAGAGCCACGGTATAGGTTACACCCTGTTACAGACCACAGCCGGTGACAAACAAAACAAGGTCGTTTTTGATAAGGTGAGAGTCCCCAAGAACAACATGGTGGGAGAACTCAACGGTGGCTGGTCTCCTTTGGCAAAGGTTTTGCAGCAGGGGACGGTGCTGTTGTGCGCCCAAATGGTGGGAGCGGGCCAGCGGGTTCTGGAACTGGCCGTGGACCATGCCAAGACCAGGATACAGTTTGAGCAGCCTATCGGCATCAATCAGTATGTCCAGGAGCATTGTGTTTACTTGGTGAGCGAAGTTGATGCTTCGAGGTGGGTTACGTATCAGGCAGCCTGGAGGCTCAGCGAGGGGCTCCCTTGTGATATGGAAGTGGCCATAGCCAAAGCCTGGACCAGCGATGCGCATGAAAGGGCTTGCTGGTATGCTCACCAGGTCCTTGCCGGCGTTGGTTACACTGTAAATGACGGCGTCCTGCCTCTATACTCGAGGCGGGCGAAGTCCGCTCAATTGTATCTGGGTGACACGGCTCACCACTTGGACAAGATTGCGCAGCAAGTAGACAACTGGCCGGCTCCCGAAATGCCCAGAGGGAAGCCACTCAGCCTCTGGGAAGAGGCCGATGAGAGTTGGACAGCGGACTGGTTTGAAAGATTTGCCAAGAGATAGAAATACTGTAGAGACCAGAAGACCTGCTCCAGAGCCGTTTGTGGAGGGTTATTGCTCCCCAAGGCGTCTTTGCTTTTGTATGCTGTCGCAGTGCGGGTCATGTCAACTAATCCGCTAGGCCTTATCCTGACTGCGGAGAATATTTCTAAGAACAGATACGTCTAGGTGGGGTAGCGGAAGACAAACCCTGTACATTCTCACAGCCCGAGGAGGTGTATGAAGCAGACTCCTCCCGCTCCTACCATGTGCGCCAGACCTCTCCTGGGGTTGTCCGGTACCTGGCGACTGCCCGCCTGTCCACGCATCTGCCACAGAATCTCCGCAATCTGCCCTAACCCTGTAGGACCGATAGGATGCCCCATGGAAATAAGGCCGCCACTGGTGTTGACCGGGATTCGTCCACCTATGTCCGTTTCGCCGCTCTGGATCAGACGTCCACCCTCGCCTGTGGGGCAGAGGCCGAGGGATTCATAGTAGATGATTTCCTCAATGGTGACAGCGTCATGGACTTCAACCAGGTCAAGTCCTTCCGGGCCGCAGCTTGCCATGTCATAAGCCTTGTAGGCTGTCACTTGGGTCAGATCAACCAGAGGGTCACCGCCCATCGAGCCAGTACAAACTGAGGCAAGCACCCTGGGACATGGCTTCCGAGTGAAGCGTGCAGCTATGTCAGCGGCACAGAGCACGACCGCCGCGGCTCCTTCGTCCCAGGGACAACAATGAAGCACGGTTAAGGGCTCAGCCACCATGCGGGCACGGTGTACTTCGTCCAGGGTTACCGGCTTCTGAAAATGGGCGTACGGGTTCCAGGTGGCGTTGTGGTGGCTCTTGACTGAGACCATGGCAAGCTGGTCTATCGTTGTGCCATACCGAGCCATGTGGTCTCGGGCGAGTAAGGCGAACGATTGCATCGCTCCAGTATTACTGGGGGCCTTCACGGTTTCTGTTTTCGCAGGCTGGTTTTTTCTTGGAGATGGACGCCGATACTTCTTCAACTTGTCCACCCCCATGGCAATAGCCACATCATGCATCCCTGAAGCGATGGCCAGGTATGCCTCTCGAAAAGCAGAGGAGCCGCTGGCTGACGCGTTCTCCACGTTGGTCATGGTAGTTCCATAAGTACCCAGGTAAAGACCAATAGCATGACCGCTCATGGGCGGTAGATTGAGAGAGCCACAGTATCCAACCTCAATATCCTGCCATTGTACTTCCGCATCTTCCAGAGCACGCTGGCATGCCTCCACACCCATAGAAACAAAGGACGTCTCAGGAAAAATGCCGTAGCGGTGCAGACCTGCTCCCAGTACCAGTACGTCTCTCATGCTCCGAAGCTCATCTGATAGGAATATGTCGCCCTTCTCATATCAATTGCGGGCAGAACAATGTATTGCGGGATGCTGGCTTTTGATGGCTATTAGAGCCCCTGTGTCAGGATTTGTAGCCAGCCCGAGGCCGTAATATATCAATTTTGAATCTCCCATTTCAACTCGCGCCGCTTTTTCAGGCTTGTAGTTAGCCTCCTGCTTGACATCGAGTACCTCAGGAATGTAGCCTGAAAAGTGGGAGAATCAGGAACTTCTCCTACGAAATCATCCCGAGAAGCGTTTGACTGTGGCATGTCGATAGATGCCTAGTTCTATCAGACATGCATGTGTGACACGCCGTGCGAACATGAAAGAGCCCTGGGATTTGGCTGGTCCGCCGAATGATGGTAACATAAGTGGCATTCATGACCAACCACGATGGCAAGAAGCGCGGAGGTGATAATGCAACAGCCACAGTTAGCGTCCTATATTTGAACGCCACCAGATTTGTTTTGAGACTGCGACAAGGCTACTGTCAAGAAAAGGAGGTAATAATACATGTGCTGGGTCTGTGACGAATATGGAGATGGAACTAGATGGTTTCTCAATCCCCAAAACTATGCTAGGTTTATGTATACGGTCAAAAGACCAGGGGACGCGCCCAAGGAATATGGAAGCGATCCAGAAGCTCAGTCAGGGAGAATCCTCGGAGAGATAATGACCGCCAAAATGCAAGACCCGGAGAAGTTCGCTGAGCTCGTGAAAAAGGCGAATCAACGCGATATGGCTTTCCCCAAGGGGCCAATCCAGTTAGCACAAACGGTGACTCTTGACGAAGCTAAAGAGGTGTGTGATATTGCCTATCCCATAGCAGCGATGTTCTGTCTTTGCCGCCATCACGTGCGAGCTCAAGAGGAGACGAATGAGCACGAATACTCATGCACCGGACTCGGTGTAGGGATGTTCAAGTCGGAACGCTGGCCCGAGAGATACAAGGGAGGCGTCCACTTCATGGATGCTGATGAAGCCAAGGAATGGCTTGCCAAGTGGGACAAAGCTGGCTTCATGCATCTGCTTATGACCTTCGGCGCAAGTCCCTCAGGCGGGCCGTATATGGGAGGAATCTGCAATTGCAGCTACCCGGATTGTCTCGCCGTAAGAGGCCGCTTGGACTACGGTCTGGAGCTCAATGCCCTTAAGGGACACTATGTTGCCAAGGTGGATTATGATTTGTGCAACGGGTGTGGGATATGTGTTCAGCGCTGCCAGTTCGGAGCGCTCAAGTTTGAGGTTGTAAAGGATAGGCCTAATATTGACCAGTTCAGATGCTTTGGCTGTGGTCTCTGTCAGTCGGGCTGTCCCCAGAATGCGATAACTATGGTGGAGAGGGAGAGCTTCCCGGCGTTGAAGGAGGTTTGGTGATGATAAAAATAGAGATAGACGCATCGAAGTGCACAACTCCGTTTGCTTGCAAGAAGTGCCTTCAGGTGTGTCCGCAGGCTGTGTTCATGGTGGCGGCAGCTAAGGTAGAGAAGTTTAAGGAGACTGATCCTAAGATGCCAGGGAACTACTTCCTGTGGGCACATTACATAGACAAGTGCACCGGTTGTGGGGATTGCGTCAACGTTTGTCCCGAAGGGGCTATCAAGTTGGTTCTGGAGGAGGGTTCAAATGGTTGAGAAGAAGGCTCTTTCTTATGAGTTGAATCAGGATATGCTGGCGTTGATACGTCGGGAATTTGACGTAGAAAAAGTTGTCACCCGATTCTCTGAAGCTACTGCAAACAAGAGTGAACAACAGATTGAGGAGATCGGCAAGGAGATCTTCGCGGAATACGGCAGGGAGTTAATGCACAGGACTCTCCAACTGGGCGAGGAATATCCGGACAGGACGTACGAGGTACTTAAGGAGGCGATAGACCAGCTTGGTGGTTACTACAAGTTTGCTCTTCTGCCACAGAGGTTCCTGGAGATAGCCTATTTGAGCATATTTGAGCTCCGTAATCTGCCTATTATGGAGAATAACTCTCGGCGCTTGGCTTATAAAATAACCGATTGCCCCATTTACAGGTTATTGACCGATAAGTGTGGAGAAGACGTGGCCAAGTTGATGACCTGCAGGCACATCTGCCTCACCGCCATTGACGTCTTGCACCAGGACTTGGACTTGGACGCTGTCGCCAGTATGGAGGCATCCTCGCCGAAAAACGGCTATTGCCAGTTCTCGGCCAGTAAATCTCTGTGACCTGCTACGTTTCGTCTGGGCGGTCATCGTTGCAAACCCAACCTTAGGACAAGCATTCGCTACGAACCTCTCTTCCTGCGAAGCACAGGGAGGATAGATAACTGAAGTGGAAGACGAATCTTCAAAATTGGCGCTGTAACCTCCGGCAGTTGGCTGCAACCTGAGCAAAGCCGGAAACATGCAACTTGCGACACTGTTTACATATCATGCCCATCTTCTGGCGGCAATACGGAAAGGAGGATTCCCGTGAGCAAAAAGACAATGATAAACCCGGGCTGGGAAGCATACAAGAGGCTGACCTTTGCACCAGCCGTGCGCAAGGGCAACATGCTCTTCATCAGCGGCACTGATGCTACCCTAATCGACCCGGCTACCAGCAGGCCAGTCGTTACAGGAGACATTGTTGAGCAGAGCGAAGTGATTTACGAGAAATTCAAGGCTATCTTGGAGGCTGCTGGAGCTACTTTCGAAGACGTGGTATGGACCACAGACTACATCACTAGTAAAGAGAATTACAAAGCGACTGCTGAAATACGCCGGCGGTATTTCGGGGAGAGTTTCCCTGCGTCCACTGGCATCATCGTCAAAAGCCTGCTGAGCGAAGGAGCGCTTATTGAGATCGACGCGGTGGCAATGCTCGACTGAACGGCAGGGCATTGACATGGACACGTTAGGCTGATATAAGAAAGCTAGGTCGGTATCGCCTATGGCAAAAGGGCTTCAAGACAGCCCTTGTTTGGCTTTATCACCGGAACCAAGTAGAGGGATCTGCCAGGTGTTTAACCACACAGTACATAATGGAAGGGAGGCAGTCCATGGTATGGCAACCAGAGATTGAAGAACTGAAGCACCGGAAGGATCTTGCCGCGCAGATGGGTGGCCCGGAAGGTGTGGCACGACAACGTGCACGAGGTAAGCTGACTGTCCGCGAGCGAATTGCCGCCCTAGCTGATCCAGGGTCATTCGAGGAGATAGGAGGCCTTGCCGGCAGTGCCACCTATGATGATGATAAACTGGTGGAGTTCACGCCGAACCCTTCAGTGATGGGCCTCTGTACCTTGAATGGGCGCAGAGTGATTCTTAGCGGCGGGGATTTCACGGTCCGGGGTGGGTCTGCTGCGGAGGGCATAGGTAGCAAGCCGAATCCTCTCATGCTAGCCCTGGACTGGCGCTTACCTTACATTCGTCTCCTCGATGCTGCGGGGGGCAGCGTGCGCACCTTTGAGCAGCTTGGCTGCACATACCTCCCTGACGGCAACATCTGGTCAACTATGGCGTCGCGTCTCCTCAATGTAGCGCCGGTTGTTTCGGCGGTGATGGGTTCGGTAGCTGGCCTCCCGGCTGTCGATGCCTGTCTGGCTCACTTCAACCTCATGGTGAAGGGCATCAGCCAGGTCTTTCCCGGGGGCCCTCCTGTAGTCAAAGCGGCGCTAGGCTATGACATCACCAAAGAGGAGCTGGGAGACGAGCGCACACAAGCACACGAAGCCGGTGTCATTGACAACGTAGCCGAGAACGAGGAGGAAGCCTTCAGTCTCATCAGGCGATTTCTCAGCTACATGCCGGACAACGTGTGGCAAATGCCACCACGTATAGAGCCTACCGACGACCCCGACCGCCGTGATGAAGAGTTGCTGTCAATCATACCCCGGGAGAAAAACAAGATCTATGATCCCTATGCTATCTTGAAACACGTTTTGGACCACGATTCGCTCCTTGAGATCGCTCCATTCTACGGGCGATCACGCATAACAGGTTTGGCGCGGGTGGAGGGCTATCCAATTGGCATAATGATCAACAATCCTATGCATCTCGGGGGCTCTATGGATGTGGCCGCTGGTGATAAGGTGATTCGCCTTTTCCAACTGTGTGATACCTTTCACCTACCCATGGTATCCTTCGCCGATGAGCCGGGGTTCATGGTCGGCATTGAGTCACAGAAGGAGGGAATAGTACGCGCGGGCGCCAGGGTGGTCTGTGCTACCTGCGAGAGCAAAATGCCCTGGATTACCTTCGTTGTTCGTCAGGTCTACGGTGTCGCCGGACAGTGTCAACACCGGCCCACCGGCATGTACCGACGTTACGCCTGGCCATCAGCGAACTGGGGCTCAATGCACATCGAAGGTGGTGCTATGGCAGCATACCGTCGGGAGATTGAATCTGCCCCTGACCCTGGGGCAAAACGTGAGGAGATTGAACGTCGCCTGAAGGCGATAGCCTCGCCTTTCCGCACTGCCGAGACATCTGGTGTGGATATCATTGACCCACGAGATACCCGTCCGCTGCTGTGCGGTTTCATCGAGATGGCGCAGGGGATTATAGAAACGCAGCTTGGTCCTGGCATCGGTCCCACCTATCGTCCCTAGATACCGCCACCGGACTGAGGGATGAGTTGGACTTCTGCACATCCAGGACTCCAGGGCATAAGCTGAAAACTGAGAGATGGAGTTGTGCTCTCCACCCATCCCACAAAGTCATCGCCACGTTGATGCCGGTAACACGGTGAACGGGCTACTTAGCTTCAAGACCCTCCAGAGGTGGGATGTGCCTGTGCGAAAACCCAATACAGCACTCCGTTAGCAAGGCTCACAGTTGTTGGGCTTGTTGGAAGCTTTGACAACCGCTCAGCAAGGCTTTAACATGAGTACGATGGTTTTGTGATATGGAAAAGCCTGCACTAGAAATAACCGCAAACCATGTTCAGCATGTCTTCGATTTTACCAATGAAGTCGTGGAACAATATCCTGACCGGCTGGCCGGAACAGAAGCCTGCCGAAACGCCGCAAACCACATCAAGAAGGAATTTACCGGGAACTGTGACCCTGGTTCGGTGCAAATCGAAGACTTCATCGTCCACCCGAAGAGCTTCCTCAAATATATCCCGGGGCTGGTCGCCGTTTATTTTATCTGCTCCGTCTTGTTGTGTTTTCAGTTCCCTTTGCCAGCACTCATCGGATACTCATTAGGTATCTTTGCATTCTATTCTCAGTTCGTGCGCTATTGGGAAGTATTTGACCCACTGTTTCCCAGAGCTACCGGTTACAATGTCTTCGGCTCCATTGAACCGGAAGGTGAGGTAAAGCAGCAGGTCATCATCAGCGCGCATCATGACGCCGCGTACGTTTTTCAGCTTATCGCCCGCTTCCCAAGATACTATGCTAAGTTCATCAATGCAGGTGTACTGTTTCTGGTGCTTGGCTTCCTTGTTTCTTTGATAGCAACCATCCTGACCATATTCCACATCCCGCCTCCCGGGTGGGCACACCCCTGGGTGCCTCTGGTGTTGGTGGCCGGCGGCATTTTCTTGCTTCCGTTGGCGTTCTTTACAACAGGGGAAGTATCTCCCGCCGCGGGCGATAATATGATTGCCGTGGCAATCGCCAACGAGACGGCAAAGCTGTTTCATAGTGCCAGACAGGCAGGCACCAATCCCTTACGACATACTCGTCTAATGGTGGTATCTTTCGACGCCGAGGAAGCCGGCTTGCGGGGCGCTCGGGCGTTTTGCAAACGACACGGACAGGACCTACTTCACACCAAGACCTACGTTCTGAATATCGACACGCTCTACAAAGTCAAAGACCTCAGTTTCCTCGACCGTGATCTTAATTCATCGGTCAGCCTCTCCCATGAAATGGCGCAGGACTGTGTCGGTATCGCGGAATCACTGGGCTATCCCGCCAGCATTTCCAGGATGCCCTTTGGCGCTGGCAGCACGGACGCAGCAGAATTCGGCAAGATCGGTGTGGAAGCCACTAATATGGCTGGCATCAGTTTTGATATCAGCCAGTTCAGTGAAGGTCTGGTATACCATACGTCGAATGACCTGACTGAACATATTGAGCCGGAGATGGTTCAGGCGGCTCTGAAAATTGCCCGTGATTACGTGCTCAAGAAGGACAGCGAAGCCTAGTTCCCGCCTCTCACAACGCACACTGAGCTTCACTGGAGGCCGCGTCTCCTCCCGCTGGCCGAGACGCCAGGAACAAGATGCAATATTCTCATTCGACCTCCGCCTAGGGGCATGCCTGTCCACTGCCGTCATTCAAGTTTAGGCTAACCAAAGCCGAGTAAGGACGGTCTCGGAGACAGAAACCCATGTCGCCCCCCATGTAGACAGTTTGCTTATGACGTTCTTCGCTAAGGCGGGTGTCCCTCACCCTGTTGCGGTTTCTCAAATCTGGACCTGAGTCACGGCCATCTTCAACACACCCTGGTCATATGGCCATATACAGCGCTGTGGCGGGGCCTGTCACGCGGGTGTCTCCCATGACAGTGGAGCTCATCTTGTTCATGACATAGGCGAAGCTCAGCTTCGCGTCAAGGTCAACCACGATCAACGAACCGCCCCAGCCACCCCAGAAGAAGGCACGGGGATTCGGGCTTATTGGGATTTCTTTGCTGGTTAGTCCGTACCCCAGCCCCCAACGTATAGGTACCATAAGAACAAGGTCGGTACCATAGTACTGCTCCTCAATCGCCTTTTCGATGGTGGGCAAGGTGAGCAAGTAGACGCCATCGAGTTCACCACCACACGCCAGCGCTGCAGCCACGCGAGCGACCGAGCGGGCGTTGCCATGACCATTCGCAGCGGGGATTTCAGCGGCTCGCCAGGCCCGATCTCTCGAATGCTCCGCCGTCAACATGGGATTGCCCAACGTTCTTGCGGTCATCGAATCAGGGGCTATGTCCATATAGCCGGGGTCCCCTGGCTTGAGTGTCGGTGGAGGAATTAACTCGCCAACGCGGGAGTCGTATTCCTCGGGCAGACCGATGTGGAAATCTGCTTTGAGCGGTACGGCTACTTCTTCCTGGAAAAACGCACCGAGTGTCTTATTGGTTATGCGGCGGACTACCTCACCCACGAGGTAGCCAAACGTGATGGCGTGGTAGCCGCTCTCTTTTCCGGGCTCCCACCAGGGTTTCTGGGCTGCAAGCAGGCTGACCATGCGATCCCAGTCGTACAGCGCCTGTGGTGGAATGCGTTCCTCAAAGCCAGGCAGGCCAGCCTGGTGACTCAGGAGGTAGCGAACCGGAAGCCTCTCTTTGCCAGCCTGTCCGAACTCCGGCCAATACCGGGCGACGGGCGCATCCAAGTCAAGCAAGCCACGGTCAACGAGCATAAGCGCGCACAATGCGGTCATCGCCTTGGTCGTTGAGTAGACATTGACGATCGTATCTCGCTCCCAGGGGCGTGTTTCGGCAGCATCAGCATAACCGGCCCAGATGTCAACCACGAATTTGCCATCTATTGTCGCTGCAAACGAGGCACCGACCTCCTGGCCGGACTCGAAGTTTCTCGCGAACGCCTCCTTTACCTTCACGAAGCGCTGGTCACAATGCCCCCAAACGTTAACTGTTTTCGCCATGATTGCCCTCCATCATTTCAGTTCATGCCCCTCAGGCCCGGCTAGTCGCTTACAGGCGATTCGTTTTCATCATCCCTTTGCTTGCCGTACAGTC
This sequence comes from uncultured Dehalococcoidales bacterium, assembly GCA_964616785.1. Lineage (GTDB taxonomy): Bacteria > Chloroflexota > Dehalococcoidia > GIF9 > UBA5629 > JAUVVE01. Next base: position 2,429 of record CAZTRR010000044.1, on the reverse strand, counting down.
GCCGCGATGTTTGCCCTCGCCGCACCCTATGACCGTGGTCTACCGATGCCAAGCCTTGCCCACAGGACTTGCACCATAGCGGATTCCAGATTGAGAAAATCAATCAAATCGCATCTGCAGTGGAGGACACCGCACATAACGTTCAAACGTATGATAGACCTGAAACCATTGACAACAGCAGCTTACGCCCTCAGTGTGTCTAGTGCTGAGTTCTGCCTATCCTTGTGACGACGCACACATGTCACCGTTCCGGAGCAGCGACTACTGCGACCCCACGTACAGAACGGCCAGTATTCTCGTCTTGTTCCCGCCGACAGATTTCACAAGGTGGGCTTGATTCGAATCGTAGTAGACGGCGTCTCCAGACTGGAGGAACTCGACTTGGTCCCCAACCTGGACTTTCATTTCCCCCTCCAGAACAAAAAGGAACTCCTGGCCATCATGCGTGGAGAACTCTTCCGCATCAGTTGGCAACAGGGTCACAACAAACGGTTCCATCATGCGATTTCCCTTCTCCGGAGCTAAGGATTCGTAGAGGTAGCCGTACTGTCCACTCTTCTTTTCTCCGTAACGGGAGACAGCTTGACGCTGGTCCGCACGGACCACGGTCATAGGTCTATCAACCCCTGGAGAGATGAAATAGCCCATCTTCATATCCAGGGCTTTGCCTAATCTGATCAACTGCCCCAGAGGAGGGACCATTTCATTTGATTCCATAAGCTTCAGTGTATCCATATCAATCCCAGTGCGGCTGCTGATGTCCTTAAGCGTCAGCCCGCGCTCTTCGCGAGCCTTTCGAATTCGGTCGCCCAAGGATTCTCTTTCCTTATCCCTGGCCTTGGGACGCCCGACAGGGGATAGGTCCGTGAGGAAATCTTCATGCCCTGCTTTTCGTTTTTTCACTGTGTCTCTCCTCCTAGACTGCCCTTCCCGCCACACCGATATGGCGAGCAATTACGACCCGTAGAATCTCAGATGTTCCCTCGCCAATCTCGAGCAGTCTCTGGTCTCGATAGTACCTCTCTATGCTGCTATCTTTCATCAGTCCGTAGCCGCCGTGGAGCTGCACAGCATGGTGAACACACCGGTGCATGACCTCTGAGCAAAACAGCTTGGCCATGGCCGCTTCCTTAGTTATGGGATGTTCCTTCTCCCGCAGCCAGCAGGCCTTGTAGAGGAAGTTCCTGGCTAGCTCGATCTCCAGCGCCATGTCGGCCAGCTTGAAAGCGTTGGTCTGAAAGGAGCTGATGGGCCGCCCAAATTGTATGCGCGAGTTGGCATACTCCAGGGCTATGTCGAATGCCCCCTGGGATCCACCGAGCCCCATAGCAGCGATGCTCAGACGCCCCCCATCCAGCGTGGAAAGCATCTGATGGAAACCGTCCCCTATCCTCCCCAAGAGGTTCTCTTCAGGCACGATACAGTCATCAAAGAAAAGCTCCCCTGTGTTGGATGCTCGCCACATCATCTTACCCTTCATCTCCCTGGCTGTGAAACCAGATGCACCCTTGGGGACGATAAAGCAACTGAGCTCTGCTTTCGCGCCGCCTCGCTCGCCCGTCACGGCCTGCACAACAATAACGCCTGTCATCGGACAAGCTGAATTGGTGATAAAGATCTTGCTCCCATTGATGACCCAGTGGTTCCCCTTGACTTCGGCTCTAGTGCGAGAGCTTCCGGCATCGGAGCCAGCTTCGGGCTCTGTGAGACCAAAGGCTGCCAGACACTCCCCCAAGCACAGCCTGGGAAGCCATTCCTCCTTCTGGTTCTCGTTACCAAAATAGTAGATGGGCCCGATTCCCAGGGAGTTTCCCGCAGCAATAGTGGCGGCTTGGGAGCCATCTACTCTAGCCAGCTCTTCCACCGCGATAATATACGATACGTACCCCATATTCGAGCCGCCGTATTTCTCCGGCACGAAGCAGCCCAGCAGTCCTAGCTCGGCCATCTTCTGCGTCAGTTCGACAGAGAACTCCTCCCTTTCATCCAACTCCTGGGCAACCGGTGCTATCTCCCCTTCAGCAAAATCCCGAACGGCTTGACGCGTTAGATTCTGTTCCTCGGTTAAATCGAAATCCATGACTCTCCTTCTAGCGCCTGGCCTTGTGTTTGTTGACGCCCTCGGAAACGCCCTGTGCTAGCAGAAATGCTTCAGGCGCGACGTTGCCTCCGAAACTCCACGGCCGTGGCTAGAGCACCTCACAGTATCCTGCAGTATATGCCCCCAGTGTAAGATCGTCAAGACAACGCAACCCGGCAGTATGACGTTGTGTCCAACAAAGCTACGGCGATTCATGTAGCAAGCTTAATCACCCACACCGTCCGTTGGTGAGTCGGGCCATTACCACCTATGAAGTGCAATTCATAGCGTCAACGGCAGGCATTATGGATGGCATCGGAAATGTCGCGCAATCGAGAGGACACCCCCG
>CAZTRR010000043.1:0-16510 GCA_964616785.1 uncultured Dehalococcoidales bacterium | reverse complement strand
CCTCATTGGCACAAGGGGTAGCCTGGAGCATCCGCTCCAGGCGGGATTGGAGCCGATGCTCCAATCCACCCGCGGCAAAATGGTTTCACGGGGGAATCACCTGCCCGCAGGTGACCCGCCGTATACACGCCCGCCGTCACCCGTAGGCGGGTGACTGGCACAGAAGCGCTAAACAGGCTCAACACCCGGAATCAAGCGCCCTTTTCCCCGGTACCTCCACTTTCCTGTGGTTTCATCACATTACCTGACATGTCCGTATGGGAACCTCGTCCTGCGGCAACAGTCATAGTACCTTTTGGCTATGCCGGAAATTACTAATGGGCTATTTACTAGAGTCGGGAGATGTACGATACTGAAGCTGGACCTGCTTCAACGAGTTTACCACTGAGTCGGCTAAAGGCTTGAGGAATGTCAAATAGGGCGAAAGCGAGACTATCAGATAGGGCTAACGGTAGCATCTAGACCCACAGCATTTCAAGAAATCCCAGAACTGGATCACAAAAAAGGACTCTGCTAGGGCTTAGCGGGCTTGCTAGCAGAGCCGAGCACAGGAGGGTGCCTCCGTGCTTGGTATTTATTATAGGTTTGCCGAAGCATAGAAGTCAATAGACAGATAGACGAAGGTCGCAAAATCATAAGGGGGACGGCTGCCTCTAGGGTGACAAGCCTGGTCGCTCGATAGAAGCGATAGGCTGAAGGACGAGCAAACAGGCTCTGCCGGGGCTCAGCGGGCTTGCTGGCAGAGCCAAGCACAGGAGGGTGCCAGTGAGGGCAGTAAGGGCAGCGGGCATAGTTGGAGCCTTGACCTTGGTTCCACTTCTGTTCTGGCCGGGAGCGTTCGGACTCCTGCCGGGCGAGCAAGCGACGTGGGATAGTACTCCCGAAGTTCCTCAGGTTATTGTTGCTATAGTCGACACGGGCATAGACGAGAGGCATGAGGCTCTGGAGGGGAAAGTAATTGACGGCGTCAATCTCAGCGACAGTCGGACACGCTCCGATGTGCTCGGTCACGGCACTCATGTTGCCGGCATCATCGCAGCTGCCACCGACAATGAAATTGGTATTGCGGGCGCTGCGCCTGATGCCCGTCTCCTGAATGTAAAGGCAGGCGATGACAGCGGCATGGTCTGGCCTTCAGCAGTAGCTGAAGCCATCGTCTGGGCAGTAGACAACGGGGCCAGCATTATCAGTATGAGCCTGGTGCTGCCTGCCACGTCACCAGCCCTGCAGGAAGCAGTGGATTATGCCTGGAGCAGGGGTGTCGTGCTCGTTGCCGCCGCCGGCAACAATGGGAGTTCTATACCGGTGTATCCTGCCTGTCACGCCAGGGTCATTGGCGTGGCTGCCACAGATATCGACGGGTCCCTGTGGGTGAGGTCGAACTATGGCGATTGGGTAGAAGTCTGTGCCCCTGGGGTGGAAATATACTCCACTCTCCCGGGTAATGGCTATGGCTACTGGAGCGGCACCTCTATGGCAACCGCTCAGGTCGCTGCCACCGCTGCGTTGGCCTTCACGACAGTGACCGATGCCAACGGTGACGGATTCCTCAACGATGAGGTCACCGCCAGGTTAAAGGCAGCCTTCGGTTTTCCGCAGCCTCGCTTCGTTGCAAGTCCCAAATCCTGATTGCTTCGACCCCAAATCCGAGATCCGAATTCCTAAATACCAAGCAGATTGTGGTGTATGTCAGGTCTCCAGTGCTGAGTCCACTCTGCAGAGCGAGTCAGCCGTAGGTGGGTGACTGCCACGGAAAAAGACTACCACAAAGTGCTGAGCACCCTTTTCAACTCAGGGCTATGGACAAACGCCGCTTCTTATGATAATAATAGGAGGAATCCATAAGATACTCCGCCCCACACAACTGGCTGGGTTCGAGGCAATTAGGCAAGGAGATAACAGAATCGAGAGGGCATGGATGCCGGGGCGGTGAACTTCGTGACACAAGGAGCAGCCAAGCTCGTTATCCATAGCCAAGGTGGGTCTGCCTGTTTGAATACCGCTGGCGCTGCTGGCACACCCTTGAGCCTGCGCTGAGAAGACAGCTAGGAGAATCTAGAACAAGAGAACAAGGAGGTTACCATGATTCGCACCGTTCAGCAGTACCTGGAGAGTCTGAGGGATGGCAGGGTGATCTATAATCTAGGCGAAAGGGTGAAGGATGTAACAACACACCCTGTGCTGAGGAGGGTCATCCAGGGTGGCGCCATGGACTGGGTCCTCACCAATGACCCGGACAATCGTGACCTGTTCGTGACAAAGAATGAGGAGGGAGAAGATGTCCATTTTCTGTGGACTCCACCAAGGACTACCGAAGACCTGATCCGGCGACGCCAGGTTTACATCCAGGCGTCCAGAACTGGCGGAGTAGGCCTGCACAGCATGGGTGTTGATGCCCTGACCGCATCACGGGTTCTCGCCGGAAGAGTCGACGCGCAATTAGGCACAGACTACACAGACCGTGTTGAGGCCTATCGCAAGCACCTGCAAAAGACAGATATTGGTGTCACCGGAGCCCAGACAGACGTCAAGGGAGACAGGAGCCTTCACCCGTCGAAACAGGTACAACACAAGGACTACTATGTCAGGGTCGTCGATCGGCAAAAGGACGGAATAGTAGTCAGGGGATGCAAGTACCACATAAGCTCCACACCCTGTGCCAATGAAGCGATCGTGCTGCCATGCCGGACTCACGGGGAAGAGGATGCAGACTACGCTGTAGTCTTTGCCACTCCACTGAATGCGAAGGGCATCACTCTCATATCTGCCGAGCCTCCCATCAGGGGGCTAAGCACTGAAGAAACAAGATGGGACTACCCTAGCGCTTCAGGGCATGGAGTTGGTGATGGCGAGTGCATGATTGTCTTTGATGATGTCTTCGTACCCCAGGAAAGGGTGTTTCTCTGTGGTGAGTGGCAGTTTTCACGGGACATTGCCTACCTTTTTGCCACTTTTCACCGCCTCTTCGCCTGCTGCCGCATGGTCCCATCGCTGGAAACCCTTACCGGTGTAGCCGCACTGATGGCGGAATACAACGGCCTGGAGAAATACTCTCACATTCGCAACAAACTAGCGTGGCTGGCACAGCTTACCGAGGCCTTCAAGGTCACCAGCCTGGCAGCCTGCATGTTCCCCGAGAAAGAACCCGGAATGGATTTGGTCAATCCCAATCAAATGTACATAAACATCGCTAAGTATATGTATGCTGACAATTTCCACGAGGTCTGTAAGATAGCACAGGACATTTGTGGAGGAATTGCCGCCGACCCCATCTCATACAAGGATTGGATGAACCCGGAGGAACGCCCTTATTTGGAGAAGTATCTCGGAGGTAAAGCCGGCATACCAACCGAACACCGGCTTCGCGCCATAAGGCTGTTGCTAGACCTCACCGACGGGCGGCACGTCAGTCACAACATTCACGCCGAAGGGTCGCTGGCAGCCCAGCAGATGATGTTTTATGCTAACGCTGACTGGGAAATGTACAAAGCATCGGCCAAGAGAGCGGCGGGGGTTCCAGGATGGGAGAAAGCTCCTCAGTTCGCTTCCTTGAAGGACTACTCGGCACTGGCAGCGAAAGAAATGCCACCCGTTGACACTTCCGCATAGCATATCGGCTTCTCAGGGATAACTACGAAATAGTGACCGCACTGTCACCAGCAGACAGGATTGCGGGCGGTACCAAGCGGCTGCGTCCTGCGGGCATATTGGAATGCTGCGATAATTGACGCGAAACTGTGCCGCTAGCGAATCCTTTCCCCACTCCAAGTGCCATCCCAATCACCGGAAGAACCATATCGCCAGCGACCGGTAAAGGAATTACCACCAGACGACATCGTTAGTTCTACATCCCCAGCGTCGTCTGGTGGACTATAGGACGGTGCCTCAGACCAAGTGCCTTTAAGGGTAGCGCCTGATACGGTGCCTACCAGTTTCCCGTTGTCGTGCTCGTAATCGCCGGTTACCTGATTCCCCTCCTGAAAGAGATACATCTTGCCCCACTGTTCAGTCTTCCAGTCTCCCCCCCAGATATTAGGGTCTTCTTCGTGAGATACCACGTAGATACTACCGCAGCCAGCACCTGAGCAGACCAATGCAACAAGAGATATGGCAATCAACATCCAGCACCATCCGTATCTCTTCATGTCAGCCTCCTACAACTTCGTTCTTACCCACATTATAAGGCTACTCAAGCGTCAGTGGAATAGCCAATTCGTAACAGACCGGGTAGCCATTTGGTAATCCGCGGGATGCGCATATCCAAATTGGCGGAGCTGCTCTTTGGCTGGCCTTTCGACAAGACCTGGCCAACTAAGCTAAAATGTAGCCAGCCCCCTGTAGAGAGACTGCCGTGAGGCATTCCCAACAGGCTATCAGGTCGAGGAGGTACAACACATGCTAACTGTAGCCGAAGCCATGCAGCAGCGCCGTAGCACGCGCAGTTTCAAGAGAGAGGCTGTCTCGCAAGAGATGATTCTGCAGATGCTAGAGGCAGCCCGTCTGGCGCCTTCCGCCAGTAATTCGCAGCCGTGGCGCTTCATCGTTGTCACTGATACAGAAGAGAAGAGGAAACTGCGCCAACTATGTTTCAATCAAGCCTTCATTGAGGAGGCAGGGGTGGTGTTCGTTGTCTGCGCCGACCTCTCGTCTTATTCGAAAGAGACGTACCGGCAACGTCGCCAGGAAGCCATCGACTCAGGGGTATTACCCGCCAGTAGCGTGAATGACCCCATATATCGGAGCTATCTCGATTCTGCTGTCGAGTCCGACCCGGCGACGTTCATTACACCGGCCACCGCCAATACATATATCGCGGCAGAGCACCTGGTTCTCATGGCGACGGCGCTGGGACTAGGTTCGTGCTGGGTGGGAGCTATAAGCGACAGGGAGCAGATCAAAAGCCTGCTGGGCATCCCGAAGGATATCCTGTTGTTAGCTTTGGTGGCAGTTGGTTACACCAATGTCACACCGCCAGTACGACCTCACCTCACGCTGGAGGACATATTGCTCCACCCATTCCCCAGCGCCACAGACAGCAGCTAGAGTCGGCTAGCACACCACGAACTGGCTTTGTGTTCAGCCCACAGGCTTTCATAGCCGATGCACCCGTCGGGCTACTTGCATCAAGGCCTTGCTCCACCTTGATGCGCCCTGTGCTTTCCTAGCAGCTCTCAGCATGACGCAAATGCAGCGTCCTAGACAACTGCTGAACACACGTGGAAGACTTGAAGAAATGCCGTGAAGGTAGTAGAGTACCGCGGGGGAAGGAAAAGGCGAACTTGGTACGAGACTCCGCCGGTATTTCAGGAAAGAGGGGAGACAATCGGCATGAAAGTGGTTAAGTTCCTTGCTCAGGTGGACGAAACGAAATGCATAGGGGACAAGCTATGTCAGAGCGTATGTCCTACGGGGGCAATTGAAGTAGTCGAAAAGAAGGCCAGGCTGGATGAGCAAAGGTGCATAGCCTGCTTCCGTTGCTGGGACGCATGCCAGCAAGATGCTGTCACGATGGTTGCTCGCCCCGAGCCAACAATATTGGGGGTAGACCCGGGCGAGGTGGACCAGACGAGCCTGAGGGAACTCTGCATGAAGGCGCACCTCCATCCCCAACAGTTTCTCTGCCTGTGCACCGGCACCCGGGTGAACGAGGTTGCCGCCGCGGTCCTGAAAGGTGCCAAATCACCGGAGGAAATCTCTCTGATGACCGGAGCACGCTCCGGATGCACCCTGTATTGCCTGGAGCCGATGCTGAGATTACTCAAGGCTCACGGCGTGAAGATAGCTCCACCCAAAGACCACCGCTGGTATGACTCTGCACCCACCTTGTGGGACGTCCCGGAGGAGCTGGCACAGAAATATCCCGGCTATTACTTTGAGGAAGACAAGAAAGCCTTCAGGAAATTCTGAGAACCATTGTTTCGCTTGCACTAGAATGGAGGAAAGTGATGCTAAAGGAAGCGGTCTCACCACCAAGCATTATGCCGTCTGTATACGGTCCGGAGCCTCGCCAGCGAGCAGCTCAACTGCCAGGAATAGTGTCTCTGGGGGTAAAGGAGCTTTTTCCCGATATCGCCGAGGAAATATATTTGGGGGGTAACGACCTTTCAGCCGTCAGGAAGGGTACTGAAGATGCCCTGGCCGGTGTCAATATGGGCATGATTAAGCCCCAAGATACGGTCAACCTCCTGTGCTCCGAGCACGGTTTCCTCATCTTAGGAGGCGAACCCTATGCCGAAATGCTCAGGACCACAAAGGATGTGGTTGAAGAAAGAACCGGCTGTAAGAATATACGCTTGAGGGTAGCCGCAGGAGGCGGGCTCAAAGAATCAAAGGAGCTGATCCAGTACTACAAGTTCGACCAGTATTTCAATAGGCGAGCAACCGGAATAACCTCACTTGATAAGGGAGTCCCCATAGAGACCGAGCTTGGGACACTCTACGGGGTCGCCCGGGCATATGATGCTGACTGGTTTATCCACGCCCACTACGGTGACTTAAGGGAGCTGTACTGGCATCGGCTGATTAACCGCGCTCTGAAACCGTTTGCTATGTCTTATGCCAGGTTGGAGACGAGAGGCGTGTACCATTTCAATTTTGGTCCCCGTAGCTCCAATTTCGTGCAGAAGGCCATCTTCGATTCCCCATTCGTTCAGCAGAGGTTCACCTTCGGCTGCTTCCTGATGACCTCACCAGCAGGAATAATAGGCATAGACGCCGACAACGACCTCCATCGATTTGACCGAAGGCTAACGGCAACCATCCTTAACTCCTACGGGAAACTCCTGCGGCTGTTTGCCGAGATAGAAGAATGTATAGCCGTGCTGGATGCAGGCCGGTGGCCACCCTACGTGCATGCCGGCGGCATGAACTTCGGCAACTTAGTCAATGCCAAGCTGGACTACTTCGACCTTGAAACCATCCCAGCAGGCACCGGTTTTGCCCTCTTTGAGAAATCTCCCGGAGCTCCGAAAGTGAAAGCCGTCAACCCATCAATCAAGGCACTGGTAATCAACCATATGTGGACAGGCATGATGTGCACGGAGCTGCCCATGAGTATCCCCACCACCGTTGTGGGCAGAGACCTGGCAGACATGTTGATGACCGACCCTTCCAATCCCGAGTTCATGAGTTTTGCAGTCACTGCCGAAAGCCTTCAAACGGCTATGGAGTTTGCTCGCCGAGTTGCCGGGACGGATAACGTAATTGTGTTTGATGGGAGTTTTGGGAACATTAACCTGAGCCCACCTATGGCAGAGTTCCTGCTGAAGAAAGCCCCCGAAGTAAGCCGGAACGTCGACGAAGAGCTTTTGCCCAGGTGGCTCCGGCAGAGGGGCATTGACCCTCACGGGCTATAGTACCACCGGCCTTAAACCATAATGTGACGGAAAGCAAGAGTGAAGTGGAAGACCTGAGAGACAGGATATTGGGCGGCGTGGCCGGCAAAAGGGTCACGGCCTCCATAATAGCCGATGACAGCGGGATAGTGGTTGGAACCACACTGGCAAAGGTGGAAGCCGAGAAAATAGGCTTATCTGTGGAGAAAATGCTCGACGAAGGCAGCCAAGTCAGAAAGGGAGAGGAGATAGCCAGGTTTTGCGGAAACGCAAAACAGGTGGTGATGGCTGAAGATGTGTTGATGGGCCTCATTGCCAAGCCATCAGGCGTTGCCACCGCTGCTCACAAGGCCGTTGAAGCAGCCGGGGAAAGACCGCAGATAGTCTGTGGCGCCTGGAAGAAAATGCCCTGGCTGCTGAAGGAGACAATCCGCCAGGCCGCGGCCACCGGGGGAGCCCTGACCCACATCAGTACTGACCCCTTCGTATACCTGGACAAGAACTATGTCGAGCTACTCGGCGGGATAACGGAAAGTCTGAAAGCCGTCACACACCTGAAAGACCATCTGAAAGCCGTCCAACTGAAGGGTAGGCACGAAGACATCGTCTCAGAAGCATGCCAGGCTGTCGAAGAAGGCGCCGACATTCTTCTTATTGATACGGGGAGACCGGGTGACGTGAAACTGGTGGTTAGGAAACTGCTCAAGCTGGGCTTGAGAAACAGGGTCAAGATCGCCTTCAGCGGTGGCATCAGTCTGGAGGATATTGATAAGCTGAAGGCCCTGGACATAGATATCCTCTGCATAGGCCGACAAATAGTAGATGCGCCACTATTGGATATGAGATTGGAAGTAGTCAATACCGATGGCAGCAAGACGGGAGGGGCTTAGAAATGGCAGAATTCGACCTGTTAAGAAAAACCGAGCTACGGATTGAGGGAGTAGCGCTGCAAAACGCCAATCTGAACGAGATTGCGGCTACCGTAGCTGACATGCTGGGGATGCAGCGCGATAGCATCCTTGTAACCGACGTGCAAGGGCAGACTCTGACTATTGATGTTCTGGAAGAGAGCGTGGATGCCTACGATATCCTGGGGAAAAAGGATGAACTGCTGCAAAGACTATCGAAGCTCCCTGGGGTAAGCATTACTGAAAACGCGTCAATCTGTTCCCAGGGCATGCTGGGTTGGATTGCTCTCGATTCCCTCAAAGCCGGGCCAGCCTTAAGGCGCTCGGAATCTATTGCCGACGAAATCCGCCAGAGGCTGACAAAGAGGGCAATAGTCTTCTCTACAGGATTTGAAGTCGCCAGCGGCCAGATCAAAGATGCCAATACCCCCACCATCCGTCAGAGATTGGAAGCCGAAGGCTATTCAGTAACCCCAGGTCCTACCCTCAGTGATGATGAATTGCTGATTACAGCCAGTTTGAGACAGGCCGCTGATGATGGCTATGGCCTGGTCATAACTACCGGCGGCGTAGGCGCCGAAGTCAAGGACCGTACCATTGAGGCAGTGTTGGCATTAGACCCGGAAGCGGCCACTCCGTACATATGCAAGTATCAACAGGGGACTGGAAGGCACCTTAAGGACGGTGTCAGGATAGCTGTAGGACAGGCCTTCGACAGTCTAATAGTGGCCTTGCCCGGTCCCAATGACGAGGTCAAATCGGGCCTGAATGTACTTGTCAAGGGCCTCGCCTCTGGCTCAAGCAAAGATGTCCTGGCAAGGGATATCGCGAGTGACCTGAGGAAAAGGCTGCAGGCGAAGATGAAGCGCCACGGCCAGGGGGTAGTGAGCAACGTGGACAGGAGCTGAAGGTTGCTGGCCAGCCCAATTGCCGGGAAGTGCACCCCTGGCGAAGCGCGCTTGTGATCGGATGCTACCCATTGCGAGGAAAAACACAGGACAGTTCTTCAGTGCTCTGTCATGGAGTCCTGTTGGCTAATCGGTCGAAGGGACAACATAGGGTGGCTCCTCCACCAGGCGTTCAATCACTTCATACCAGGTGTAGTCAACCAGGCATACGTCGTTGGACCCTGGGACTTGCATGTAGAAGGCATTGCCGTCCGGCGTCCAATCACCCACTGCTATGTTGAGGACAGTCCCATCCTCCAAGGTTACAGTTATCTCCATTCGTGGTTCAGCCAAGCCAAACTCAGCGAGTTTCTCTTCTGTGGCATCTTCGGCAATGACCCTTTCCGCTCCAGGGCCGCTCAGTAGAAGCGGTATGCCCCCACCCCATCGTTTCATATCTACCTCAGACCTCCCAGGGTCATCGAAGTGCCAGGTCCTGTCCGCTTCTTTAATAAATGCCTGGCTCTTGCCTTCGTGAGGCAGCCGTATTTCAATATATTGTAGTTCCTCCATTTCCACCGACCACACGAACACCCGCCGCTCTGGTTCTGGGGCAGGCTCAGGCCTACTGGAAAGGTAATAATAGCCTCCCAGAGCAAGGAGAATGGCAAGCAGAATAAGGATATAACTGACTCTCAAGCAGTATCCTCCCCGAGATAAGCCTACCTGACTACCTTCTCCGCCACCAGACGATAGCTCCTGCCACCAGCACCAGGAAAGGAAGCACGACGGCACTGGAATACTTGATGAAGTCCACCACCTCTGGGCCAACTACAAGCCTGCGAAATGGGAGAACCTTGCGGTGGATTGTAACTAGTTCTGTCCCCTGAGCCAACCAGTTTACTGAGTTGAGAAAGAGGTCACCGTTGTTGCCATTGTAGAAGTGCTCGTTTGAGGCGAAGTCGGAATCACCGAAGACCACCAGGCGAGTCCCTTCGTCTTCCTGAGTTAGTTCTTCCTCAGCTTCATCGATTGCAGCACCGCCAATAAGGACGCCCAGAGCCAGAGGGCCCCGCCGGTCTATCCCCTCATCAAACTCAGGCTCTTCATTGGGATCAAGATCCCTTTCCAGCCAGCTGTCCTTGCTTGTCCAGACCAGTGCGACCATTTCAATATTCTCCACCACCCCTTCTTCAGGAATGACAGCGGTAGCCCCGGGGAAGTAGGTGATCGACATACCGAAGAGATTCCTGGTCCTTGGTACGCTAGGGCTGTCCATACTCGGAGCCACGCAAGACGTTCGGTCGATAACGGTCCCGTCTTCTATTCCAACCCCCCACACAGAGAGCAATTGCTGGATCTCCTGCGGACAGCCAGGGTTTATGAGAATCAGTGCCCGTCCGCCGCTTTCAAGATAGCGCCTGATGACCTCGACCTCGTCGCTGGTTAGCGACTTCCGCGGCGCTGCAATCACCAAGGCGGCACAATCCCCGGGGATTTCAGGCGTACGTAGAAGATCCAGCGTGCCTACCCAGTAGAGGTTATCGCGAAGGCCCTCCCTGGCAAAGCTGTAGCCCAAGTTAATGCTGCTCTCACCGTGGCCAGTGAGGAAGTATACCCTTTTCTGGACAGTGCCGGTGACCTCCAGGATAGCGCTGGTAAACGCGTGTTCCGCTTCCTCAGCAATCTCCACCGCCGTTACCAGACGGCACCCGTCCTGACTTTCGAAGACAACTGTCTGATACTCCATTATGCCATACTGCCTCGCCTGGTCCGGATGCTCATCAGGGTCAATGAACTCCACACTGAGTTGGTCAGTATAGTCCTGGTACACGGTCAGCAAATCAGTGGCATAGTCACCAACACCGTAGGGGTCTTGCGGAGTGAAGAAACACAGGGCCTGTACCGGTATTTCCAACTGGCTTAGAACCTCCTTTGTCTGAGAGGTCAGGGTGAATTGCGCCGCACCGGTGATATCAAAGCGCTGATAACTGCCCACGCTAATAGCGTTGACCAAAAGGACAATACCGACGGAGACTGAAGCCATCACCGTAGTACCGGTACTGAACAGCCCGCGCCTACCAGTGAGGGCACTTCTGACCCGTCTGAAATCGATGACAAAAGCCGCGGCCAGGAGGAGCATCCCCAACGCTATGATACCCCAAGCCGCATATCGGATGTTGGGCAGTAACAACATGACTACAAGACCCACTAGCAGGACCAGCAGTCCGAGCACAGCGATAATGCCGGAAAATCCATAAGCCTTGGGGTTAGTCTGCATTCAACTCCACCTGCTGTTTTCCAAAGACCTCACCGTTAGAAATAGAAATAGGCCCATGATGCTCAGATAGTAGACTACGGCCCTGGTATCAATCACTCCCCTTGTGAAATCAGAGAAGTAGTAGGAAAGAGACATGTAGCCAATCACCTTTCCCAGACCCTCAGGAAGGAAATCGGTTGTCCAGCCCAGAAACCACAAGGCAAAGAGAATTCCCCCGGCGACCACCGCCGCCACAATCTGGTTTGAGGTCAATGACGAAGCGAACAACCCCACCGCCAGCGAGGCACAGCCCAGAAGAAAGAGACCGAGGTAACCCGTGGCAATGGGCCCCAGATCAGGATCGCCAAACCACATCAGTAGAACAGGGTAGTAGAACGTGAGCACCAGCATGACCGCAAGGATGCCCAGGCTGCCCAAGAACTTCCCCACCACTATCTCGCTATCTCTCACCGGCGCCGTGAGCAGAAGCTCCGCGGTCCCCATCTTCCTCTCTTCGGCAAGCAAACGCATGGTGAGCACTGACGCCAGCAACAGCAGCAGCACACTGCCTATTCCCATAAAGCCCTTGATACTGGTCTCGAAATAGGTGGCAGGACTGATGCTGAAGACAAAGCCGGTGAGCGCCAAGAAGATACCAATAACTATATAGCCCATAGGTGACGTCAGGTAGGACTTGAACTCCTTGAAGGCAATAGTCGCCGTGTTTCTCACTGGCCCTTCTCCTCTTCCTCTGCAGTGGTTAGTCTGAGGAAGATGTCCTCAAGGCTCAATTCCACGGGTTCCATGGATAGTAGAGTCCAACCGCCCTGGACTAAGGTTTTCATTATTTTGCCACGCGGGTCCTGCTCGGCCGAGCATTCAATAATGTAGTAAGGGTCTTCCCACCTAACCTGGTCAACACCGTCGGTCTGGCGCAGACGCTCGGCTACTTCCTCAGAAGGCCCTTCTACTTCAAGGCGGAAACGCTTCGAACCACGTACCATAGCGGAAAGGCTCTCAATACGGTCCTCGGCCACAATTCTGCCTTCATCTATGATGATCACGCGTTCACAGGTCATGCTTACTTCAGGAAGAATGTGGGAGGAGATAATGACGGTACACTCCTTGCCCAGTTCCTTGATGAGCTGCCTTGTCGCAGCTACCTGAATGGGATCGATGCCTGCCGTTGGTTCATCCAGAACCAGTACCTCAGGCTTATGCATAATCGCCTGAGCCACGCCAACCCGCTGCCTGAATCCCCTTGATAGCCTGCCGATAAGTACATCGACATATTCCTCCAGGTGACATATGTCCACCACTTCTTCTATTCTGGTCTTTATCCTGTTTCTGTCCAATCCTCTGAGTCTGGCGAAGAAGTCAAGGTAAGAACGGACGGTCATGTCGCTGTACAGGGGGATCGCCTCTGGAAGGTAGCCAATGTGATGACGCGCCTCCAGAGAGCGCTTCATCATGTCATAGCCCGCAACCCATACCTCACCGCTGGTTGGCATTAGAAACCCGGTAAGGATGCGCATCGTGGTCGTCTTTCCCGCTGCGTTGGGGCCAAGGAACCCCACGATCTCTCCCTTTCCTACATTGAAGCTAATGCTGTCTACCGCCAGGTGCTTCCCGTAGTACTTGACCAGGTTCTCAACTCGTATCATTTTCCCGGTACCTGCTCCGCGTCGCCAGACACATCAATGCCTACGTCAGCCAGTTCATTCCTTCGCCAGTTGCCAGTTCATCCAGGCATAGATCTCTGAATCGAAGTCGTATTTCACTTCATGAAACCCCACTTCTTCCGAAAGCCAGTCTTGAAGTGCTCCGTCCTTCAGTATTTGGACGTGGTTCTCATCTATCTGTCGAGCAGCGTCTTTCTCTGAGACCATAAAGAGGCAGTATTCGTTCTCTTCCATTCGCAAGGGCTCGCTCACTTCCCCAGGAGCCAGGCTAAACACTACCGTATCAAGCTTGGAGCCGAGGATGCCACGGGGCAGCCAGCCAAGGTCGCCACCCCCCTCCCTGGACTGTTCATCCACTGATAGCTCTCTGGCGAGGTCGGCAAATTCTTCCCCTGCCTCCCATCTTGCCCTCGCGCTCTGAGCATCCTCATATGTCGCAAATACAATAGCATGAAGGTGAACCTGCTCTCCTACTGTGGGTACCCTCTCCGCTAGATACTCGTGGAGGGATGCGGCCAATAGACTGGTGGCTACAATCTCTTTGTATTCAGCGTCTGAAAGGCCGGTCTCGTTAAGCTGCTGGCGGTACCACTCCTTGAACTCGCTTTCAGAAATAGTCTCGCTCTCTCCCCGGGCTACTCTCCTCAGCTCCCGGTTAACATCATCGGGGCGGGCTTCTATGCCGTACCGCGTTGCTCCTAGCTTGACGAACTGTTCATGAGTAAGCACCTCAAGCATAAGCATCGGGTCAACACCAGCCAGCCGGGTTCTCTTCAGAAAGTAGCCCATGTCAAGGCTGACATCATCCACTGTAATGATGGTGCGGTGAAAAGGCGCCACATACTCACGATAGTAGCCAGCTCCCAGCATGGCAAGCACCAGGACGATAACGGCCGCGGCGACGACAAACGCAGTCCATCTTCCTTTCGAGCCCACGGCTGCAGCTTCTGAGACTGATGCTTTCCCCACTGCTCTGTTGCCACTTCCCTTCTTCTTAGACTGAGAAGACATGTGTCATCCTGGCCCGACAGGGCATTCTGAGGCAATTTGTTGGTGAACGCTTTGATTTAGCAAGACATTTTGGGTTACTTACAACAAGGAGCACTAGATACCCACCCGGCAGACGCCTAGTCTCTCTTCCCCTGTCGGCAATCAAGCCAACCGGCCGACCAAGACACCAACCAGCTAGACCAGGTGGCAAGCCACCCGGTGCTCACCACCAATGTCTCTCAACTCCGGCATTTGCTGCTTGCAGATGTCTTCCGCGTTGCGACATCTCGGGTGGAAAGCACAACCACTGGGAGCAAAAATCGGGCTCGGTACATCGCCGGTCAGCAGAATCCGCCTTCGCAGCCGATCAACAACCGGGTCAGGTATGGGAACCGCTGACAGTAGGGCTTGGGTATACGGGTGAAGCGGGTTATCATAGAGTTCGTCACTGTGCGTGATTTCCATGATCTTGCCCAGATACATCACCGCCACCCGGTCACTGATATAACGAACCACCGAAAGGTCATGAGCGATGAAAAGATAGGTCAGGTTAAGCTCCTCTCGAAGCCTCATAAGCAGGGTGATAACCTGGGACTGGATTGAAACATCCAGTGCTGAAACGGGTTCGTCGCATACGATAAAACCGGGCCTGACCGCCAGCGCTCGAGCTATCCCGATACGTTGCCGTTGGCCGCCGCTGAACTCGTGAGGGTAGCGCTCCGCCATACCAGGCTCAAGCTCCACCATCTGGAGCAGTTCGGCGACGCGTTTCTTGTATTCATTACCCTTAGCCAGCTTATGAACCAGTATCGGCTCACCGATGATGTCACCAGCAGTCATCCGGGGGTCAAGCGAGGCATAGGGGTCCTGGAATATCAACTGCATGTTCCGACGCATACCCCTCAACTCTCCACCCTTGAGCCTGGAAAGGTCCTTTCCCTCAAAGGACACCTTGCCACCGGTGATTTTGTAGAGCTGCAGGATACAACGTCCCGTGGTGGTCTTACCGCAGCCGCTTTCGCCCACCAGCCCTAGAGTCTCCCCTCTCTTGATATGAAAACTCACCCCATCTACTGCCTTGACGTCAGCTACCTTCTTGCGCAGGAGGCCGGCCACTACCGGGAAATACATGTGGAGATTCTCTACCTCAACTAAGAAACCGTCTTTCGCCATTAACAAGCCCTCACTTCTCTAGCGCCTCTCTACTTCTAAAGCAAGCGGCATAGTGGTTCTCGCCCACCTCTTCTAGATCCGGTCTCTCTTCGCTGCATCTATCGGTGGCAAACCTGCAGCGAGGATGGAAAGCGCAGCCACTGGGTAGATGGGCAGCATTGGGTGGCAAGCCCGGAACAACTTCCACCGTGCGTGATCGAGGCAAATCCAGCCGGGGCACCGACCTCAGCAGCCCCAGAGTGTAAGGGTGCTTGGGCCGGCCATACAGCTCATCTGTCGGTGCTGTCTCCACGAGACGCCCGGCATACATTACGTTCACCCGGTCAACGTAGCGGGCGACTACTCCCAGGTTATGGGTTATGACAATTATCGCAGTGCTGAACTGGGCTTTCAAATTGTTAATTAGTTCCAAAAGCTGCGCCTGAACGGTGACGTCAACCGAGGTGGTGGGCTCGTCCGCTATCAGCAATGCGGGGTCACAGCTCAGCGCCATAGCGATCATTATCCGCTGCTGCATCCCACCGCTGAACTGGTGTGGATAGTCTTCCACCCTCCTCTGCGCATCCGGTATGCCCACCATGCTCAGTAGTTCGACCGCTTCTTCGGCTGCCTCTTCCTTGCTCTTCCCACGATGCAACTCCGGCATCTCAGATAGCTGCCGCTTGGCCGTAAGTACCGGGTTCAGAGACGTCGTGGGCTCCTGGAAAATCATGGCTATCTCGTTACCCCTGATGTGGCGCATTTTCGCCTCACTAACCTTGAGAAGGTCCTCACCCTTGAAGATGACCTCGCCGCCCACAATAACGCCTGGCGGATAGGGAATGAGGCGCATGATGGAGAGGGCGCTGACGCTCTTGCCGCAGGCACTCTCGCCAACAAGGCCCACGCTCTCCCCCTGGTCGACATAACAAGAGAGGTCATCGACTGCTCTTACCTCGCCTTCGTCGGTATAGAAATACGTGCTCAGGTGCTTAACTTCGAGTATTCTCTCTGCCATGTCTACTCACCGTCGTTTCCACATGCCAAACACGGAGGCCTGAGCACCCATCACCGCCAGCAACTGCGTGACCAACGCTCTCCTTTCCAAGCTAGGTCAGACCCCCGTGTTCTTGCCCTCGTTTACTCCAATTGCCAAGGACTGTCTTTGGCCTGCGATGGCCTGCTTCAGCTACCGCCCAGGCCACAGCCTAATATCCCATGGCCTCCTTCTTCTCCTGGTCAATCCATACCCGAGCCTGTCCGCCGCTACCATTAACGGCTCCAATTATGCCCTGAC
>CAZTRR010000042.1:0-16774 GCA_964616785.1 uncultured Dehalococcoidales bacterium | reverse complement strand
TGGGACATCCATAGCGCTGATGAGTCGTGTTTTCAGTCTCTGCCCCTGGGTCCAGTGCCGAGTTACGGAAGCAGACTTGAAGCCTTTTCCAGAGACTTGCGCCAGATGATCAATGAGAATCGCCGTATTGTCATAGTCAGCCAGCAGACGAGTCGCCTCTCGGAGCTCCTCCAGGAACAAGATATCATGGCTGATTCTGTGTCATTGATGGAACAGGTGCCGCTACCGGGGTCAGTCACCTTGGTCCAGGGTTCACTGGATGAAGGCTGGGCTATGGAAAATGCTCTGACGATGATCACGGACAATGAGCTGTTTGGCTTTGTTAAGCACCAGCGCCTGTCCAAGAAGAGGCCGCTGCGCCATCACTGGTTCGTCCCTGAACTGACGCCGGGTGATTACCTGGTTCACATTGAGCATGGCATTGCCAGGTTTGCTGGCCTGACCAAGATGTCCTCCGATGACGTTGAACGGGAATATCTTGTTCTGGAATATGCCGCTAGTGACAGGCTTTATGTGCCTACCGACCAGATTGATCGTGTCACCCGATATGTTGGCGCTGGCGAGCGACCACCAACCCTCAGTCGGTTGGGAAGTCAAGAATGGGCACGAACGAAGCAGCGAATCAAGGAGTCCGTGGCTAACGTCGCTCAGGAGCTTCTGAGCATCTATGCGGCGAGGGAGGTAATCCCCGGCCTGGCCTTCTCTCCCGATAGCTTATGGCAGCAAGAATTGGAGTCCTCTTTCCCTTATGTGGAAACGGCCGACCAGTTGGACGCCGTTCAAGCTGTCAAGGCTGACATGGAGAAATCGAAACCGATGGACCGCCTTGTTTGTGGAGATGTCGGGTATGGCAAGACTGAAGTCGCCCTCCGGGCTGCCTTTAAGGTTGTGATGGACAACAAGCAGGCAGCTTTGCTAGTGCCGACCACGGTGCTGGCACAGCAGCATTTCGTTACTTTCCGTGACAGGCTGCAAGCTTTCCCCATGAGGGTCGAAATGCTGAGCCGCTTCTGCACGGAGAAAGAGCAAGCCACCATAGCCGAAGGCATAGCCGCGGGCACGGTGGACGTCTGTATCGGTACTCACCGCCTTCTGCAGAAGGATATCACATTTAAGGACTTAGGTCTGATAATCATTGATGAAGAGCAACGCTTTGGTGTAGTACATAAGGAGCATTTCAAGAAGCTGAGGCAGGAGATAGACGTTCTCACTCTCAGTGCTACTCCTATTCCACGCACCCTTCATATGTCACTAGCTGGGATCAGGGATATGAGCACCATGGAAACACCGCCGGAGGAGCGCCTACCAATAAAGACGCATGTCGGTGCTTACGATGATGGGCTGGTTCGCGAGGCGGTATTGCGAGAATTGGAAAGAAATGGCCAGGTCTTCTTCGTCCATAACCGAGTTCACAGCATTGCCTTGATTGCCGATAGACTGCGCAGTCTAGTTCCGGAGGCCACGATATCCGTCGCCCACGGGCAAATGCCCGAGGAAGAACTGGAGAGGATAATGACTCAGTTTGTCAGCCATGAGAGCGATGTTCTGGTTACCACCACCATTATCGAGTCAGGCCTGGACATACCCAACGTCAATACCCTAGTCGTCGATCGGTCGGACAGGCTAGGCTTGAGCCAGCTCTATCAACTGCGGGGCCGCGTTGGACGTGGCAGTAATCACGCCTATGCATACTTCCTGTTTGACAGAGGCAAAGAACTGACTCCACCGGCTCGAAGGCGGCTCAAGACCATCTCAGAGGCTACGGAACTGGGGGCTGGGTTCGCCGTGGCCATGAGGGATTTGGAAATTCGAGGAGCCGGCAACCTGTTGGGAGTGGAGCAAAGCGGCTACATAGCCGCTGTGGGTTTTGACCTTTATTGCCGTTTGTTGGCTGAGGCTGTGGAAGAGCTGAAACAAGAACAGACGGGCCAAGTGGGGAAGGAAATGCCGCGGTTGCCACCTCCCACCATAGCTTTACCTACGACTGCCCACATTCCAGAAGACTACATCGTCAGTTCAAGTACCAGGCTGGATTTCTACCGGCGATTGGCCGGTGCAAGGCAACCCGAAGAAATAGAAGATATCGCCCAGGAACTCAAGGATAGATTCGGAGCAACACCG
Organism: uncultured Dehalococcoidales bacterium; assembly: GCA_964616785.1. Lineage (GTDB taxonomy): Bacteria > Chloroflexota > Dehalococcoidia > GIF9 > UBA5629 > JAUVVE01. The sequence continues at coordinate 14,653 of CAZTRR010000042.1, read as the reverse complement.
CAGCCAGTCGAAAACCTCCTCTATGTGGTGGGAATAAGACAGCTTGCTACCGAGGCGGCGGTAGAATCAATTCTCACACAAGATGAGCAGATTGTATTGCGCTTTCACCGTGGGAACGCTCTGGGGAGGCCACTCGTTACGCAGAATTGCAAAGATACGGTCAAGGCAGGCGTCAGACAAATAAAACTAGATATGAACCGCCTCGGTGATGCCTGGCCGAAAGTGCTGAAACAACTTCTCCAAGAGGTGGCCCCGAATACCTAGCTCCCTTGAGTGAACTCACGACTGATGGCAATTGCTAATCTTCTATGCCATAATCGTGTAGATAGTCAATGAGGTCTTGAACAACGGCGATTGCCTCTGTGTCTTCGTCAGAGATTTGTAGTTTTCGCTGTGGAGTGCTGAATTCCTGCTCTATGGCTGAAACAAGCTCTGCCAAATCAGAGCCGTCGACATTCAGATCAGCAACGAGAGATGCTGAAGGTTCGATTGATGCCTCCTCAACGCCAAGTTGCTCCGCAATTAGCTTCTTAAGACGCTCAAGAATGGTTGCCACTCTGTGTTTCTCCAAGCATCAGGCTCGCCTAGTTCCCCCGATTGGCTCCTCACCGCTGCTTTGCTGAAGGCGTGCCGCGACTACCGACCCCAGAACTCCGTTGACGAATCTGGAGGACGTATCACCGCCAAAACCCTTGGCCAGCTCAACAGCTTCGTTAATGGCTGCCTTCACCGGCACTCTATTATCAAACAAAACCTCAAAAATGGCAAGGCGCAGAATATTCCTGTCGATAGTGGCTATTTGTTGCACAGGGAACGCAGGAGCGAATTCCCGAATCACGTCATCAATCCCTTCCTTGCTGTGCAGGACTCCCGTAACCAAGCTCTGAGCGAAGTCAGATGCTTCATGGGGCAAAGCTGTCTCTTGTAGCAAACGGGCCAGGACTTCCTCGGGATTATGGGCGGAACAGTCAACCTCATACAGTGTCTTCAAGGCAGCAATTCTGGCTTTCCGTCTGGTTCCGCTCATCATGTTACTCGTTCCTCAACAAATGGGTATTGCCTACACGTACATGGCGCAATCCCGCAGCTTCGGCTATCTGCAGGCATCGCTCGGCTTCCTGGAACGAAGTAGTCGGCAAATCCGTCATCAGGAAATCGGGGTGAAACGCAAGGAGGGAATAAGGTATATTCGGGTCGAGAGAAGCAATGAAGCTCGCAATATTGGAAATCTCCTCTTCATCTATATAGCCGGGGATGAGCAAAGTACTGGCTATGAGGAAAGGCGGCGAACGCCTCGTGTCAACATAATTGGCCAGAAGACGGAAATTCTCAAGCGTTCTCTTGTTGCTTACCCCACAAAGGGCAATATGCAACTCCTCACTCCAGGCTTTGAGGTCGAACTTGATGCAGCCACCAGTATTGAGAGAAAGCTCAGCGGCTTGCCGGAGCAAAGCTGGATGCATCGAGCCGTTGGTCTCCCAGCAGATGCGAAGGATGCGCCCTTTGTTCTTATCTAGAGCCAAGCGAGAGACACGCAAGGCGTGAGGCAATTGTGGAGTCGGGTCACCACCGAAATAGCATATGCAAGCGGTAGAGTTGTCAACGGCGTCAGCCAGTTCTACAGGGTCAACCCAATTCTGCTGCCCCGCTTCGAATCGGTAATGCCAGTTCTGGCAGAATAGGCAGTCAAAGGAGCAGGCTTGATAGAAGACAGCCAGGTTCTTGTAGCCGTGTTCAGGGCCCGCATAATAAGCGAAGTCAGGATAGCCTGAACCTGTGCCGCCAGGGCAGACCCAGTTGGCGACGCAGTTGGTGGGTAAAGCGTCATAGTACCAACTTACGTTGCCTTTCCCAGCCTTGGCACCGGTGAGCTTACCTCCTGTGGACAGGCGGAGCCCACAATAGCTCCTGTTGCCCTCGGAGAGGTGGCATTCATTGCAGCAAAGATGGCAAGGCACGCCGCTTGTTGCCTTTGGAGGTTGTGGCGGCAAACCGAAGGGTTGCCTTGATTTCCGATGAGCTTGTTGGATGATGGACTCGACTTCTTGGAAGTTCTGACGGATACAATCAAGGCATAGACCAAGAGACTCAGAGATGAGGATTGATTCCTTGCCGCAACGCTTACATCTGGTGACAGTCTTGAGAGACAAGCTACGTCTCAGCATTTCTGACCATGGCTCTGAACCGAGGTGTAGCTGGCTAACCGGCGCAGCCGCCCTCTCTTAACTGAGAAACCAGTATGACTTCCGCAAGCCTTGTCTTCTGTCTAGACAACCGGAGATCATCCCCTGCGCCATGCTGTTATTTCACTGACAGTTTGGACAGTGCTGACGTTGAAAGTCTGCGCTCCCGGACTAATCCGTTTAATCAACCTAGTCAGTATCTCGCCTGGGCCCATTTCGAAGAAGGTAGTTACGCCCCTGGCAATCATGTTTTCAACACTTTGCTGCCACATAATGCAATGAACAATCTGGCTAACCAGTTCTTCCTTTATTGCTTCGAGGTCGACCAGTGGTTGAGCGGTGACGTTGGCCACAACCGGGATCGAGGGTTTGTTAAATGTGAACCCTGCAATGGCATTTCTTAGTCTCCCGATAGCCGGCTCCATCAATGAAGAGTAGAAAGGGCCACTTACTTTCAGAGGAACAAGCCGGCGAGCGCCTTTTAGCTGCATTAGTCTTCTGGCCTTAGTCAAGCTTTCTTGGGTACCGCTGATGGTAACCTGGTCGGGAGCGTCAATATGGGCGATCTCGGTGCCCGCGGAGAGGCAGATGTCTCTAACGGTTTCTATGCCCAGACCGCTCATTGATAACATTCCTCCCGGTGTTCTTTGACCGGCCTCGTTCATCAATCGTCCTCTCTCGCGGACCAGACGCACTGCGTCAGACAAGGTGAGTGCCTCAGCAACTACCAAGGCCGAATAGGCGCCTATGCCATGCCCAGCGACAAAAATGGGGGCTGGTAAACCATCCTGGCTGACCTCTTGAGCTGCTTTCAAGCACGCAACACTCGTTGCTAGTACTGCCGGCTGAACATTGACTGTCTGTCCGAGTTCTTCGGCAGGGCCTTCGAAGCACAAACGAGACAGGGAAAACCCAAGGGTTTCGTCAACTTCTTCAAAGACGCTGCGGGCCGCAGAATAGTGAACGAAAAGGTCCAGTCCCATGCCTACTGCATGAGACTCCTGCCCAGGAAAAATATAAGCGACTTTTATTTCTTCGACCATGCTTCCTCCTTACATTCAGGTCTAGTAGGTTTCAATCGCCTTCCGTCCCTTCCTCCGCAACAACTCTAATCAATGGTTGACTCCGTAGGGCTCTTTCTCCCTTAGCCAGCTGCTTTCTTCCGACTCTTAATCTCAATCACTTCTCTTCCATTGTAGCTGCCGCAGGTAGGACAAACGTGATGAGGCAATTTGAGGCTATGGCACTGAGGGCAGTCAATCAAAGCGGGTATGGTCAGAGCAAGGTGACTACGCCTCTTCCCTTGCCTCGCCTTGGCATATTTTCTCTTCGGCAATGCCATTTAGGTTTCATTCTCCTTTCTGGGAGCAGACCAATCTCGACCAGCGTTGGTCAGGGACCCACCGACATTGACAGGGACCTTGGTTGAGCTCGTGCCCGCACGATGGGCAAAGCCCGGCACAATCTGGGCGACAAAGTGGCTTGCTAGGCATAGCTAGCAGAGTGTACTGACGTATCACCTCGCGCAAGTCTAGTACGTGGTCATCATCAATGGTAGTGCAGCTGTCAGACTCCCCAGACAAAGCAAGGTCACTGGCTATGTCTGACATGGGGGTGAATTCATCCTCAAGGTCAAAACCGACTTCGTAGTCAATCGGGCTGAGGCACCGACTGCAGACCGCCGCGGCGTTGGCCACTACTGCGCCTTGCACCAGAATGCTACGATTGGTGCGGACTAGAGTTACCTCGCCTTTGACCAAATCAATGCCTTCCTGGCCAAGCGTCTCACTTATTTGGTAGCGCCGACTTGAGCCAACTGGTTCCTTAAGTAGTTGGGCAACATTGATACGCATTTCGCTGTACGGCACTTGCAAAGTCAGTTCATTATAAGTTGAGGTATTTTGCAATGTCAAGCTATGCCCTACCGCTTCAGAAAAAAAGGCGATTTCCCGTCCGGCGTTTCTAGAATGTGCCTCGCTCTTGGAGTATAATTGCTGCTGCAGGTCGTGATGCAACAAAAGGCGTCGACAAAAGCTTTGACAAAGGCGGAACTAAAAGCAGAGGCAAACAGGCAGGTTGGGCACCACCACCTCGAACTGATTCAGCTGAGCCTTAAGATTCATGCCAATCCCGAGCTGGCTTTCAGGGAAAGGAAGGCGTCAACTTGGTTAACAGGGTACCTCAGGAAGAACGGGTTTCGGGTGGAAAAAGGCGTGGCAGGTCTGCCTACCGCCTTCAGAGCCGTTTACGGCGGAGGTCAGCCGGTGATTGCTCTGCTGGCTGAGTACGACGCCTTGCCCGAAATAGGACACGCCTGTGGGCACAATATAATTGGTGTGTCAGCAGCAGGAGCTGGTGTGGCCAGCAGGTGTGTGGTCGATAGCTGCGGCGGGACAGTTGTCGTTCTGGGTACTCCCGCGGAGGAGCTTTTCGGCGGTAAGGACACTATGTTGAAAGCCGGACTCTTTGATGCAGTAGATGCGGCCATGATAGCACATCCCGGCAGACGGAATACGACAATCACCGAAGCTCTCGCTTGCATCCGTTTGGAGGTTGAGTTCTTTGGTAAAGCAGCACATGCTGCTGCGCATCCAGAGCAAGGAATAAATGCTCTGGATGCCATGATTCTGGCTTTCAATGCCCTGAATTCGCTTCGGCAACATATTAAAGACAAGGCGCGTATTCACGGCATAATTACACACGGGGGCGATGCTGCCAACATAGTGCCCGCTTACTCGGCAGCCACGTTGCTAGTCCGCGCTCCTGATAATGCCTATCTCGACGAACTGAAACAAAAGGTTTTGAACTGTTTTGCTGGAGCGGCGCAAGCTTCCGGCGCCCGATTAGACCACAAGTGGGCAGAAATCGTCTATGCTACCATGAACAACAATTTGTCTCTGGCAGAGCTGTTTGCGCAAAACCTGGAATCCATAGGCCGTAGGGTGGAGCCTTTCGAGCCTCGTTTTGGTTTTGGCAGCACTGACATGGGCAATGTCAGCCAAGTTGTACCTGCTATTCATCCTACCGTTGCCATTGCTCCTTCAGGCGTGCTGTTGCATTCAGCAGAGTTCACCCAAGCTGCTGCCTCCAAATCGGGGCATGCGGGCCTGCTAGATGCAGCGAGAGCCCTGGCTATGACGGTCGTCGACCTTCTGAGCGAACCAGAAGCGCTAGTCAGGGTCAAAGAGGAGTTTGCCAGCAGTGGTGGCAAAGGCTTGCGTTCGTAGGCCCGCACCTATTGCCAGTGCTCTCTCTCGTAATGAAGATGTGACAGCCACGGTTTGCGCTGTAATGAACTGACAGCTGAATCGAGGACATCGATTAGACTCGCGCCCTTCAGCGACGTGCTGGATTTGAACTACACAGGGATTAGGAATCAAGCGCTGGGAATTGTAAAATAGAGAGAGCGAACCGATTCAGTCTCTGCTGGACAGGTAGGTGGAAGTGATTCGTGGGGGGAAATCGCAAGCTGGCTTAGATAGCGGTGAACAGGGACTGCTGGGCTGTTGTCGGCAGGGACACAGGGGAGAGTGATAACCGGTTCCGCCCACATAGGGGCTGTTGAATCAATTTCCGAGCAAGGTAGGAGTAAGACAATGAAGATTGTTTTTCTGAAGGATGTATCAGCTAAAGGCAAAAAGGGGGACATAAAAGAAGTAGCCGATGGATATGCTCGGAACTTCCTTCTACCTCAAGGTCTAGCTTTGCCAGCAACACCCGCAGCCATCGAAGCGGCCAAGATGCAATCTGAGGAAAGAGCGCTGCGTGAAGGTCGTGAACAAGAGGAAGTGAATGAATTGATTCAGCGCTTAGAGGGTAGAGAACTGCACTTCAAGGCTCGGGCGGGTGTGAAAGGGCATCTTCATGGTGCTATCACCAGTGCCGACATAGCTGCTGAGCTCTCTCACCTTGTCGACATCGAGGTTGACAAGAAAAAGGTTGAGCTGGACGAACCATTGCATCATCTGGGCAGCCATGAGATAACAATCAGCCTGGCAAAAGGCTCAGAAGTCAAGATCACAGTGGTTGTTGAGGAAGAGACTGCAAATGACTAGTGAAGACCTACCACCACACGACGTTGAAGCTGAAAGAGCGGTCATTGGCTCGCTCCTTGTTGACGGCGAAGCCATATTTGATGTTGCCACTTTTCTTGGACCTGAGGACTTCTTTGCACAGGAGAACCAATGGCTATATGATGCCTGCTTTGCTCTGTACCAGCGCAATGAGGCCATAAACCAGATAACTGTGGCGCATGAGTTGGTTCAGCGAGGCAAGTTGGAAGAGGTTGGTGGGGCTGCCTATTTGAGCCATCTGGTGTCTACAGTACCCACGTCTCTCCACATTGTGGATTACGGACAGATTGTGTCCAGGTTGTCTGTAATGCGACGCCTGATCAGTGCCGCCAGCCAGATTAGCGCTATCGGCTATAAAGGTGACGCGGACATTGATGCTGCGCTCAGCAAAGCAGAAGATACTCTCTTTAAGGTCAGACACCGACGAGGTATCTGGGATTTCGTCCTCATCCGTGAGGTTCTTGGCCAGTATTTTGAAGAAACCGGGGCGGCTGAGCGCGAGGAGGGCAAGATTCCCCATGTTCTCACCAACTTCGCTGCTATAGACGACCTTCTGGGCGGGTTACAGCGTTCTGACCTTGTTGTCCTGGGTGCCAGACCAAGTTCAGGCAAGACCAGCCTGGCCCTTAATATTGCCAGGAACGCGGCCGTCAAGCAGAAAGCTTGCGTTGGCATATTTAGCTTGGAGATGTCTCGGCAGGACGTTGTCCGTCGCCTCCTGGCAAGCGAAGCCAATGTAGACTGCAGAAGTGTTCGCCTGGGGGACTATACTGAAAGGGAAGAGAGAAGAATCATGGATGCTAGTGGTGTCCTTTCAGAGGCGCCTATCTATATCGATGATTCACCTCAACTGCGGATAATAGAGATGCGAAGTAAGGCACGGCGCCTTCATTTCGAACGCAATGTTGACCTGATCATTGTTGACTATCTCCAGTTGATGCGGGGGGAAACTAGAGGCGACAGCCGAGTACAAGAAGTTGGTGAGATAACACGTGCGCTGAAGGCGCTTGCCCGAGAGATAGACGCACCGGTGCTGGCTGTATCGCAGCTTAGCCGCGCCATAGAACAACGGCTATCTCATAAACCCCAACTTTTTGACCTCAGGGAGAGCGGTAGTATCGAGCAGGATGCTGATGTAGTCCTTTTCATCTCTCGAGCTGAACTGCACTTTACCGAAGACGAATGGAAAAAAGACCACGATATTGAGATTGAGCCCTACCCTAGAGGTATTGCCGAGATTAGTGTAGCCAAACACCGGAACGGTCCTATCGGTGAAGGCAAATTGCGCTTTGTGTCCAGAGCTACCAGATTCGAGGATCTGGAGACTGAGCTGAGCGCAGCCTGAAGACTACCGGGGGATGAATAAGTATGGCTAAGGACTCCTTTCCTGGGTTCCCAGCAAGAGCGGAGGTTACCCCAATACCTAATGTGTTCATCACCGGCATAATGCCCCGTGTTGAAGACATCGCTGAACTCAAGACAATATTGCATATTTTCTGGTTACTCAGCCGTCGTCGGGGCTACCCGCAGTTTGTAACCTACGGTGAACTTCTATCTGATGCTATCTTAATGGGTGGGATTGACAAAGGAAGCGCATCCAGGAGTGAGATACTCCGTGGCGCACTAGACCTAGCTGTGCAGCATGGTACTATGCTTCACTTAAGACTTGACAGAAATGGAGAGACTGAAGACGTCTATCTTGTCAACAGTGAAACTGGAAAGAAGACAATGGACCAGATTCGACGAGGTGAGCTTACCTTGCCGGGCTTGAGGCCTACGAAAGAGGAGAGAGCTGAGGCCGTGTCGCCACCAGACATCTATAGACTTTATGAGCAAAACATAGGCATGCTCACACCAATAATCGCGGAGGAACTCCGGGAGGCTGAGAAGCTTTACCCAGCAGACTGGATTGAGAGTGCTCTTAGGGAAGCCGTTGCCCAGAACAAGCGTAGCTGGAAGTACGTTGCGCGTATTCTGGAGCGATGGGCTGTTGAAGGGAAGGACAATGGAAAGCTTGGAAGAGATTCTAAGGAAAAAAGGGATCCCGACAAGTACATCAAAGGCAGATATGGACACATGGTCCAGCGCTGAGCCACGCGAGGAAGGTTTGGCTGACCCCAAATGTCCGCAGTGTAGAGGAGCCGGCTTTGTCTATCCACTATCGGCTTCGGGACGGCCTGATTTCAGTCGAGTTGTCCCGTGCCGATGCATTCGTGAAGAGTTAAAGAAAGAGAAGCTGAGTCAGCTTCAGCAATACAGTAACCTGGGCGTCTTATCTCGTCTCACCTTTGACAGCCTATCACCTGCTGGAAGAGATGGCGGAACTGCGTCAGAGCAGTCCTTCACAGAAGCCTACGAGGTAGCCAAAGCCTTTGCCGACGATCCCCAGGGGTGGTTGATCTTGGTTGGCCCGAATGGTTGTGGCAAGACACACTTGGCTTGTGCCATCGCTAATCACCGCTTAGGCTTAGGCCAAGTCGCCTTTTATATTGGAGTCGGTGATTTATTGGACCATCTTCGCTCGGCCTTTAGCCCCAGCAGCGAGATCGACTATGATGAGCTGTTCGAACAGGTGAAAAACACGCCACTACTGGTGTTGGATGACTTGGCTATGACGGTTACCACCCCTTGGGCCAAGGGAAAAATGGAGCAGTTGCTTGACTACCGTTTCAATACTCGGCTGCCCACAGTAATCACGACCGACGTGCCAATTGAAGAATTTGAAGAGAATTTGCAGGGCCATTTTGGTGACCCTCGACTCTGCCGAATATGCCTAATTCGAGGAAAATCCCCGTCATCTCTCGATCATCTCGGGGGTTTGGAGTTGGAGCTGTTGCGCAGAATGACATTCGAGAGTTTTGACTACAAGCGGTTGAACCTCCCGTCAGAGCAACGCCAGAACTTGGAGCAAGCATACCACCGCGCTTGTGATTTTGCTCAGTCTCCCCAAGACTGGCTGGTTTTTCAGGGGGTTAATGGCTGTGGCAAAACACACCTGGCAGCTGCCATTGCCAATCATCTACGCCAAGAAGGCAACCCAGCCTTGTTTGTTGTAGTTCCTGACCTCCTTGACCATCTGCGCTCTACTTTTGGCCCGGAGAGCAGAGTCTCATATGACGAGCTTTTTGAGAGGATTAGGAAGGCTCCCGTGCTTATTCTTGATGATTTCGGTGAGGAGTCAGCCACACCGTGGGCTCAAGAAAAGCTATACCAGCTGATCAACTACCGCTACAATGCGAGGCTAGCCACAGTGATTACTACTTGTCTCTCTTTGGACGAGATTGAAGTCCGCATCAGCTCGCGACTGGTAGACCCCAGCCTTAGTCTAGTCCTTAACATCATGGCTCCTGATTATCGGGGCGACACAAAAGCAAGACGGGAACCGAGGCCGCAGCAGCGATACCCACGGCGCGGTCGCTTGTCTTGAAGTGTTGTGGGTGGCAAGCTTTCCTGCTAAAATATTCCGGACTAGCCAAGAACATGACTGTGGTGAATTCGCCGGTTCTGGTACTTAATCAGAACTATCAACCGCTTAACATCAGCAGAGTGCGCCGGGCTGTGGTTCTGCTGCTTTGTAATAAGGCCGAGGTTCTGGAGAATGGACGAGGCAGTCTCCACTCCGTTGCCGATGTTTTTGATGTTCCTTCCGTGATTCGTCTGGTCTACTTCATCAGGCGACCGCGGCGACAGCGCAAATTAACCAAGCTGGAGGTTTTCAACCGTGACCAGTACGTCTGTCAATATTGTGGTCGTGAAACCAAGGAACTGACTCTAGACCATGTTGTTCCCAGACGGCGCGGCGGCGAGCACAGCTGGGAAAACGTGGTCAGCGCCTGCGTGCCTTGCAATCGACGGAAAGCTGGACGGACACCAGCCGAAGCTACAATGCCTCTTCTCCGTCAAGCCAAACCGCCAGGCAACGATGGTTTCTACGTGCCTTACAACTACCTTCGTGTGCACGTTGAGTGGCAGAAATACTTTCCTCAATAGCTATCTGTTTCTGCGTTGGCTCTCGGGCGGCGGTCTGCTAAGCCACGTTATCTCGTCAACAGGGAACTCTACAGTGACTCCTGTCTCCAATCGGGCCGATACCGTTTCCCTTAGTACGTTGCTGCCGACCACCTTAGCCTTCCCCAGAGCTGTAGATACTTCTTGACCTAGCTGGGGCAGCTTTTCCTTCATGTCTCGGTATTGCTCATACTCATATCCCAAGCAGCAAAGAAGGCGTCCACAAATACCGGCGGTTTTCATTGGGTTGAGCGCAATATCTTGCTCTTTGGCCATCTTGATGGAGACTGGGGCAAACTCGCAAAGGAAAGTGGTACAGCATAATGGGAAACCACATCTGCCTAAGCCACCGACCAGCTTGGCCTCATCTCTGGCACCAACTTGCCTCAGTTCAACGCGGGCTTTCAGGCTGCGGCTCAATTCCCTGACCAACTCTCGGAAATCGACCCTTTTCTCAGCGCTGAAAAAGATGGCAAGATAGCTTCCGTCAAGATTATACTGAGCTGAAATCGGTTTCATGGGAAGGCCAAGCCTCTCGATTGATTCATGACACTTAGCCAGAGCTTTACGCGCGTTCTTTTGCTGTTGCTGAGCTTGCTCTATGTCCTCATCCTGTGCCTTCCGTACTACCGCTTTCAGCGGCTCAGTGAGAGCGCTGGACAAGACCTGTTGTGGCGAGATGACTACTTTGGCCAATTCCAGGCCCCGGCTGGTCTCAACCACTACGTCGTCATTGACTTCCACGGGGGTATCCCGGGCATCAAAATAGTAGACCTTGCCGGCTCGGTGAAAACGAACTCCGACTATATCTGACATTACAAGCTAACGGGGAGCGGAGGTATTGTGTGCCCCGTTTTCCCCTCCTTTCTAGGCATGTCAAGCATCAGAGTCTCAAATACCAGCTGGAGGTTGGCATTTAAGGAAATTTGCCTTAACGATTTCTGCAAACTGTTGATGAAATCCTTGGTCTGTAGCAAGGTTAGTGTCTGCGCCCAGTCCTCAATCGTCGGGATGCGATCAACATTCGTAATAGCTTGTTCCGCACCGCATTTGGTCAACATCAGGTCACGCCAGCAAAGCAGCCAGAGTTCTATCAGCTCTTGAGCTGATTTGCGGTCGTTTCCCTGCCGAGCAGCGTACACGAAGCGCTCTTCTAAACTAGCGTTGAGCAAGGAGAACATCTCAGACAATCTTTGAGTCCACTCTGCAAGATAAGCCTCATCAATCGCAGCTCTCAGTGCCCACCCAAGGCCACCCTGGGACAATCGAGCCAGAAGCTTCGCCCTATCGCCATCGACCCCACGCTGCTCTCTGAGCAAAGTCTCGATCTCTGTTCTTGGCACAGGCTTCAGTTCCACTCTCTGGCAACGGGAAATCACCGTTGGCAAAAGCCGTACCTCCTCAGCAGTCAAGAGAAGCACAATCACTGCGGAGGGTGGCTCTTCTAAGGTCTTGAGCAAGCAATTCGCTGCTTCATCAGACAGACATTCAGCGCCATCGATAATGAAGACTTTGTACCTGCCCTCATAAGGCGGCAAGCTGGCACTCCGCTGAAGGTTCCAAATGGCCTTTATGCTTATCTCGGTTCGCGGCTTCGTATCTTTCGGATCTCTGGCCGAGTTCACATCTATGACCATGACATCGGTATGCTTGCCGTCGATGATTCGGCGACAAGAGTAACACTCGCCGCAAGGTGGCTTATCCCCTTGACAATTCACTGCTTGAGCCAAATCAAGAGCTAGGGTGGTCTTGCCTACGTGAGGAGGTCCCACAAAGAGATATGCATGGGCCAAATTGCTCATCCTCAAGCTATGTTCAAGCAAGGATAATGCGCTGGGTTGACCTATTGTCCGCCACATGTCTGTCTAACCTGAATCCAACGCTACTAGGTCCTGATAGGTTTCTCGCTTTCGAATGAGGCGAGCTTTGCCGTCTCTGACCATGGCAATTGCTGGCCTCGGAACCATGTTGTAGTTGCTTGCCATGGGGATGGAATACGCGCCACTAACCGGTACGGCGATGAGGTCTCCTGACGAAACTGGGGCCATGGTCACGTCTCTGGCGAGGATATCTCCCGATTCGCAATACCTACCTGCAATGGTAACCTTAGCCGTCTCCCTTTGGCCAAGCTTGTTAGCCGCCACAGCTTCATATTTGGCCTCATAAAGAGCCGGACGCACATTATCCCCTATCCCACCGTCGACACAAACATATTTTCGCACTCCCGGTATCTCTTTTATGGCGCCCACGGTGTACAAAGCTACTCCCGCTTGTCCTGTAATGCCTCTTCCAGGCTCGATAATACATTTAGGCGATGCCAATCCCAGTTGGTTAACCGTACTGGTCAGCTTTGAAGCTATCGCTTCGGCATAATCACCTATACTTGGCATTGAATGGTCAAGTGTATATCTGACAGCGAAGCCTCCTCCAGGACTGAACTCCTCGAGATGGAAACCATATTTAGCTTCCATTTCACGGGCAAAACGCAGAGCGAGGTCTATAGCCTGTTGATAGGGAGACGTGTCAGGAATTGGAGAGCCAAGGTGAAAGTGGAAACCCACAAGATTAAGGCTGGACGCTGACATAGCATGCGCCACCGCCGTTTCGGCCTGCCCGGTGGTCAGCGGGAAGCCGAACTTGCTATCCAGTGTTCCAGTGGTTGTGTAGCGGTGCGTATGAGGATCGACTCCTGGAGTCAGACGCAGCCAGATATTCTGATTGATTCCCATCTCCCGAGCCATTATGTCAACCAAGTCCAGTTCACAAAGGTTGTCTACCACAACCCGACCAACGCCCCAACCTAGAGCCAGCTTTAGCTCCTCCACGGTCTTGTTGTTGCCGTGGAAGTAGACCCTGTCTGGGGAAAAATCTATCGATTGGGCCACGGTCAACTCACCTCCAGAGACAACGTCCAGCCCCAGGCCTTCCTCTTTGAAGACAAGTGCCACGGCTCCATTCAAGAAAGCCTTCGACGCATAAATGACCTCTGTATCTGAATAGCGCCTGGTAAACTCAGCTTGGAACTCCTGGCACTTGGAGCGAAGGGTGAACTCATCGAAAACGTAAAGGGGGGTGCCATATTCCTCAGCCAGCCAAGTGCTATCGCAGCCACCAATGCAGAGGTGACCGCGACTACTCACTTCACTTGTCAGGGGAAACAGGCAAAGCTTGGGTGGTTTGCTCTGGCTCATAGTAACATACCAGCGATATCGCCCCGTATGGCCATTATACTATCTGCGTAGTTGACATGTCATCCTTAATTGAGGATGCGTGTCGTCGTCGGAGAGTCTATTATCCCTGTCTGTCCCAATAGCACTGCACGTTTATAGAGTAAGACCTCTTCTGAACACCAGGATTGTGACAGAATCGTAGAGAATGACAAGGAGCCAGTCCAACCTTGACACTTGTTCACCACAAAAGCTATACTCTCGAAGAGGGCCATTAGCTCAGTTGGTTAGAGCACGGTCCTGATAAGACCGGGGTCTGTGGTTCGAGTCCACAATGGCCCACCACGAATATAGAACCAGGCTTCCCAGCCAAGAACGAGTGGTGCTGGACTCAGGTCTGTTTTGGGCCTGAGGTTTGAGTGCGTGTTCAGGTGGAGCCTGGCTTTTAATATTCGAATGCTTTGAACTCCTTCCCCGAGCCTAGCAAGTTCAGGGAAACCGCCTGCTCAGGACAAATCCTCAGCTCTTGCCGTTCCGCGGAGGAATCGGGATTTTCCCGGCGAGCCAGGCGATGACCGATTGGCTGGCCACAACTGCTTCGCTGAGCGTGTCCTTTGCGATTCAGCAAAAATCTTGGTGAGGCCAGCGGCCGCCTCAGGTGATATTAGTATTCAATAGACTGAAATCGCTGTAGGTTATGTCTCTGCCTAGTTGGGGGAGGTGTCAGATGTCTGACGAAGAGAAATCAACAGAACAAGTTGGCAGTAGATTACCGGCGTCTGCCAACGGATTGCGCAGTTGGAACGCTGTAACAGGCTAAACGTACCTCACGACGAGGGGTAACCGCGTGAACTGGGTCCTAGCTACCTGTCGCCGAAGTTAGTGCCACGCCTTTTACATGAAGCGCTCTACTATGGCCTTCAATTTGACAGATGGCCAGAGCGCTAAATTGCAGACAAAAGGCTGGGCATCTTTAGCACGAGGATACCCAGCCTTGGCAAGCCATGACAACCGGAGGTTCAGCTCTTACCTATCCTGAACATCTTGGTCCCGCATGTGGGACAGACGCCCTGAGTTGCCGGCTTCCCATTCTTCATGGTTATGCTTCTGGCATCCTTCATTTCCCTCTTGGTACGGCACTTCATACAGTACGCTTGCATCTACTTACCTCCCTTTATTTGTTTTAGACAATATACCACTTCCTCGCAAAATGTCAATAGTA